>JBKJQC010000730.1:0-13863 GCA_046593995.1 Polyangiales bacterium | reverse complement strand
CGGGTATTCGAGCCCCGTGACGTCGAACGTCAGCGTGACGCGATGGACACCATGATCCTCGACGGCCTCTACGCGCGCATCGCGTCGCACGCCGCGCGCGTCGACCGCGAAGATCGGCGCGGTGGCGAGGTGCACGTAGCCCTTTGCGTCGACGACCTCGATGCGTCCCTCCCGCGCGCGCACGGTCGCGAACGTCGGTCCGATGCGCAGCGTGTAGCGGACGACGTTGCTCGCGTGCGCGTCACGAAGCAGGCGCAGCTCCTCGACGCGCGTGCGCTCGAGCACCTGAACGACGTCCGTCGACGGGGTCGCATCGGCGTAGACCACGGCGCCGTCCTCGAGGACGCCTTCGACGTCTGCGAGCTCGTCCCCCGCGATCTCGATCCACGCGTCGGTCTTGCCCGACACCTCGAGCCGGAGCGGCTTGCTCGCCGTGCGCGGGACATCGGCGGCGACGAAGCCGGTGCGACGCTCGGTCTTCCAGCCGTCGGGACGCGCGTCGACGACGGCGTCGGCATGGAAGCGAAGCTGCTCGAAGCGAGCGAGCGTGGCGAGCGCCTGCGAGCGCGGGGCTGCGACGCTGGCGGGTCGCGCGGTGGTGAGGCCGGCATCGACCGACACCACGTCCACTTCGCTGCGGCCGTTCGAGGAGCACCCCAGCACTACGATCGCGACTGCCAGCCGCCGTACACGATTCGCCATCTGCTCCCCCTACTCCGCGGGTAGCGTACGCGCGAACGGCCGCGCTCGCATCTCGAGGTTGACCGGCAGGTGATCCGGTCCGAGGTTCGCGTGCATCTCACCCCCTCCCATGCGGCCTCTCCTGAGCGATAGCCCCGTCTCCTGCCGCGTCCGCGGCGCTCGTACCCACAACCTGAAGAGCGTCGATCTCGAGCTCCGACCGGGTGAGCTCGTCGCGTTCACGGGGCCGTCGGGAGCGGGCAAATCGAGCCTCGCGATCGATACGCTCTACGCAGAGGGGCAGCGGCGCTTCGTCGAGTCGTTCTCGCCGTACGCGCGGCAGTTCCTCGAGCGACTCGATCGTCCACCGGCCGACTCGGTCGAGCCCGTCGCGGCGGCGGTCGCGGTCGATCGCCGAGCGCCGGTGAAGTCGTCGCGCTCGACCGTGGCCACGATGGCCGAGCTCGAGCCCTATCTCGCCGCGCTCTTCTCGCGCGAGGCCGTGCCGGTCTGCCCCGACTGCGGCGTCGCCGCGCAGATGCTCGATCCCGAGCGCGCCGCACGACGCGCGATCGAGCACGCGAACGGCGGGCGCGCCCTCGTCACGTATCCCGTGCGCGTGGATGGCCCCGAAGCGTATCTCGTGCTCCGCGAGCAGCTCGCGCGCGATGGTCTGCGTCGCCTCCGGGTCGGCGGCGAGGTACGCACGCTCGAGGACGTGAAGCCGAGCGAGGCGTCGTCGCTGCCCATCGAGGTGATCGTCGATCGTGTCACCGTCGACGCCGCATCACGCACCCGCGTGCAGGAAGCCGTCGAAGCCGCATGGTCCGGGGGGAATGGGAAGGCACGCGTCGTCCTCGACTCTCCCGATGGAGAGGACAGCGTGCTCACCGTCGCGCGCGGTCTCGCGTGCCCGTCGTGTGCGAAGACGTTCGAGCCGCCGCGCGCCGGCCTCTTCTCGTACAACAATGCCTCCGGCGCGTGCGCGAGCTGTCGTGGGTTCGGACGCACCATCGGGATCGACTGGGCGAAGGTCATCCCCGACGACACGAAGACGCTCGCGCAGAACGTGATCCGCGCGTGGGCCGGCTCGTCGGCGGAGTGGGAGCGCGGCGAGCTGAAGAAGCTATGTCGCAAGCACATGATCCCGATGGACGTGCCGTGGAAGGATCTCCCCGCGTCCGCGCGCAAGTTGATCGTCGAAGGAGAGCCCGGTGGGTACGACGCGGGCGTCTATCCCGGCGTGCGCGCGTGGTTCAAGTGGCTCGAGTCGCGCACCTACAAGATGCACGTACGCGTCTTCCTCGCGCGCTATCGCGCCTACGATCCGTGCGTGGCGTGCAGCGGCTCGCGTCTCAACGACGAAGCGCGCAGCTATCGCGTCGACGGGCTCGATCTCCCCGCGTGGCATCGGCTCTCGATCGCCGACGCGAACGCGCGGGTGCACGCGCTCGAGTGCGCTGACGCCGGCGCCACGCGTGCGTGCGAGGTCCTGCGCACGCGGCTCTCCTACCTCCAGGCCGTCGGCCTCGGGCACCTGTGCCTCGATCGCCAGGCGCGCACGCTCTCCGGCGGCGAGGCGCAGCGCGTCTCGCTGACCGCGGCGCTCGGTACGTCGCTGGTGGGCGCGCTGTTCGTGGTCGACGAGCCGACCGTCGGCCTGCACGTGACCGATGTCCCCCCGCTCATCGACGCGCTGCGTGCGCTCGCGCGGGCGGGCAATGCGGTCGTCGTCATCGAGCACGATCCGCGCGTGATCGCCGCGTGCGATCGCGTCGTGGAGATGGGGCCGGGCGCCGGTCCGCTCGGCGGTCGCATCCTCTTCGACGGCACGCCGCGCGCACTCTCGAAACGTCGCGATCTCCCGACCGGCCCCGTGCTCTCCGGCGATCGCGGGCGACTCCCCACGTCGCGGAACCGCCCCGCACGCGGCGCCCTGGCCATCCGTGGCGCGCGCGCGAACAACCTGCGCGCGCTCGACGTGAGCATCCCGCTCGGCGTGCTCACCGTCGTCACCGGACCGTCGGGCAGCGGCAAGTCCACGCTCATCGGGCGGATCCTCGCGCCCGCCGCCGCGCGCGCGACCGGCGTCGCGATCGACGAGCCCCCGCTCGCGCACGACGCCATCGACGGCCTCGCCGCGATCCGCCGCGTGGTGCACGTCGACCAGGCGCCCCTCGGTCGCACGTCGCGCGGCAACGCGGCGACTTACACCAAGGCGTGGGACTTCGTGCGCGAGCTGTTCGCGAAGGAGGGGGAGCGCGCCGACGGCGGAGAGCTCCCGCCGCCGTCTCACTTCTCGTTCAACACCGAAGGCGGCCGCTGCGACACCTGCACCGGCGAGGGCTTCGAGACCGTCGAGATGCAGTTCCTCGCGGACGTCGCCGTCCGCTGCCCGGTGTGCAAGGGGCGCCGCTTCAAGGACGAGGTCCTCGCGATCCGGCTGCGCGGGAAGTCCATCGCCGACGTCCTCGAGATGACCGTCGACGAGGTCGTCGCGTGGGGGACGTGGTCCGTCCCGAAAGGCACTGCGCGGGACAAGGATCCCACGTGGCCGACCTCGTGCTGGTCGAAGCTCCGTCGCGCGCTCGAGCCGCTCGGGCGCGTCGGGCTCGGCTACCTCCCGATGGGGCAACCGCTCCCGACCCTCTCCGGCGGCGAGGCGCAGCGATTGAAGCTGGCGCGCGCGCTCGTCGAGGTCGAGATGGACAAGGGAGCCGACGCTACGTTGGTGTTGGTCGACGAGGCGAGCGCGGGCCTGCACGCGAACGACGTCGCGAAGGTGATCGAGGCGCTGCAGGCGATCGTCGACCGCGGCGCCACCGTCGTGGCCATCGAGCACGATCTCGATCTCGTGGCGGCGGCCGATCACGTGATCGATCTCGGACCGGGCGGCGGCGAGAATGGCGGTCGCATCGTCGCGCAGGGGACGATCTCGACGATCGCCGCGAGCGACACCAAGACCGGCTCGGCGCTGCGCGCGCACCTCGCGGGGGAGCTGCAGTTCGAAGGCTCGCAACGGGTCTTCGCGCCCGCCGACGTGGCGATCCGCGTGAACCACGCGCGCGAGCACAACTTGCAGGACGTCTCGATCGACGTGCCGCACGGCAAGCTGGTCGTGGTCACCGGCCCCTCCGGGAGCGGCAAGTCGACGCTCGCGTTCGACGTCATCTTCGCCGAGGGGCAGCGCCGCTTCCTCGAGACCCTGAGCGCGTACGCGCGCCAGTTCCTCCCCACGCTCCCGCGCCCCGACGTCGAGTCGGTCATCTCGGTGCCGCCGTCGATCGCGCTCGAACAGCGCACCACGCGCGGCGGGCGCACGTCGACCGTGGCGACCGTCACCGAGGTCGCGCACTACCTGCGACTCCTCTACGCGAAGGTCGGCACGCCGCACTGTCCGAAGTGCGAGACCGCGATCGTCGCGAGCGATCCGTCGACGATCGCCGAGCGGATCTCCCGTCTCGACGGGCAGGTCACCGTGTACGCGCGCGCCGTTCGCGCGCGCAAGGGCACGCACCTCGACGTCTTCACCCGCGCGACCCGCGCCGGGTACACCGAGGCCCGCGTCGACGGCGTGCGGATGACCATCGAGCCGCCGCCCGACCTCGCACGCGCGAAGGAGCACTCCATCGAGTTGATCGCGGCCGAGGGGGATCCGCGCACGTTCGAGCGCGCGCGCATCATCGACGCGCTCGCCCGCGGCGACGGCGAGATCGTCGTCGCCACCGGGACCGGCAAGGGGAAGCAGGAGGTCTTCTACTCGACCAAGCGCGCGTGCCCGAGCTGCGGCAGCGGCATCCCCGGGCTCGATCCGCGCTGGTTCTCCTTCAACACCGCGCAGGGGCGCTGCCCCACGTGCGAGGGCTCCGGCGTCCGCGAGGACGTCGACGAGAGCGACCGCGACGCCGCCGTCGATCCCTGCCGAGCGTGCGACGGGACGCGCCTCGCCCCCATCCCTCGCCGCGTGAAGATAGACGGCGAGAGTTATCCCGAGCTCACCGCCCGGTCGGTCGACGACGTGATCGCGCGCGTCGAGCCGATGGCGAAGGTGCTGCTCGCGGATCCTCTGCTCTCGCTCCTCGCGGAGGCGCCCCTCGCGGAGCTGCGTCGACGTCTCGAGTTCCTCGGGCGCGTCGGCCTCGGCTACCTCGCGCTCGATCGTGCGGCACGCACGCTCTCCGGCGGAGAGATGCAGCGCCTGCGCCTCGCCGCCCAGCTCGGTTCGGGGCTCACGGGCGCGCTCTACGTCCTCGACGAGCCGACCATCGGCCTCCACCCGCGCGACACGGCGCGGCTCATCGGGAACCTGCGCGCGCTCGTCGACACCGGATCGACCGTGCTCGTCGTCGAGCACGACGTGGAGACGATCAAGTCCGCCGATCATCTGATCGATCTCGGTCCGACCGGCGGTCGCGGCGGTGGCCAGGTGATCGCGAGCGGTCCTCCCGAGCACGTGCTCGCGCACCCGCAGTCACCCACCGGGATCGCGCTCCGCACGCTCGAGCCCGCGCGTCCCGCCGTGCGCATCACCACCGACGTGCCCGAGATCGTGCTCCGTGGCGCGCGCGGGCACAACCTGAAGGGGGTCGATTTCCGCGTGCCCGTAGGCCGCATGACAGTCGTCGCCGGCGTGTCCGGGAGCGGGAAGTCGACGCTGGTCCGGCAGGTGTTCTACCCGGCGCTGCGCAAGGCGCTGAAGCTCGAGACGCCGGCGCCGCTCCCCTACGACGGGCTCACCGGCGCGAAGAACGTCGCGCGCGCGATCGCGGTCGATCAGTCTCCGATCGGGCGCACTCCGCGCTCGGTCCCCGCCACCTTCCTCGGGATCTTCGACCCCATCCGACGCCTCTTCGCGGCCATGCCCGAGGCGCAGATCCGCGGATTCTCCGCGACGCGCTTCAGCTTCAATTCGTCGGGCGGCGGTCGCTGCGCCGCGTGCGCCGGACAGGGGAACGTCGTCAGCGAGATGACCTTCCTCCCCGACGTCGTGTCGCCGTGCGAGGCGTGCAACGGGCTGCGCTACGAGCCATCGACGCTCGAGATCAAGTGGATGGGACGTTCGATCGGCGAGGTGCTGCAGATGACCGCGCGCGAGGCCTGCGAGCTCTTCGCGGCGCATCCGCAGATCACCCGCTCGCTGCGCATCCTCGACGATCTCGGCGTCGGCTACCTCACGCTCGGACAAGGGTCGAACACCCTCTCGGGCGGCGAGGCGCAGCGCCTCAAGCTCGCGGCGGAGCTCGGTGAGACGGCCCGACGCCTCCCGACGCTGTACGTCCTCGACGAGCCGACGACCGGCCTTCACATGTCCGACGTGCGGAAGTTGCTCGACGTCTGCCAGCGGCTGGTCGCCCGTGGTGACACGCTGGTGATCGTCGAGCATCATCCCGACGTGCTCGCCTCTGCGGATCATCTCGTCGAGCTCGGCCCCGAGGGGGGCTCCGCCGGCGGGTATCTGGTGAGCGAAGGAACGCCCGACGAGGTCGCGCGCGAAAAAACGGCGACGGGCAAGGTCCTCTGCGAGCTGGGCCTCGGCACGCGGCGCGTCTCGAGGGAGCCGGCGAAAAAGCTCACCGAGAAGACCGAGAAGAAGCGCGTCGCGCTCTCGCGATGAGCGACGACGACCTCGCGCGGGAGCTCGCAGCACGTGCGCGGCGCGGTGATGCGCGCGCGTCCGCGTTGCTCGCCGAGCTGTTTGCGGAACGCCGCGACTTCGACGCACGAAGGCGAAAGCGCATCGCGGAGACGACCTACGGTCTCCTTCGCTGGGGACACGTGCTCGAGCACGCGGGCGGTGATCTGTTCGCGTTGCGCGCGCAGCTCGACGATCCGAGCCGCCGCGACGAAGCGCTCGCGAAGCTCGCGTGGCCGACGGATTCGGTCGAGCGCCTCGCGCTCCTCGGATCGATGCCCACGTGGGTCGCGGCGCGGCTGATCGCAGAGCGCGGCGACCGCGCGGAGCCGATTGCGATCGCCTCCTCGTCTCCACCGCGGACCTTCCTGCGTGCGAACGCTCCACATCAGGACGGGCGCGAGGCCCTGATCGCGGCGCTCGCGCGCGAGCAGATCGTGGCGACGGCGCTCCCGCGGACGACCCGCGGCGTGGTGCTCGCGGACGCCGCGTACGATCTCTTCGCCACGCGCGCGCATCGCGACGGCCTCTTCGAGGTGCAGGACGAAGGGAGCCAGCTCGTCGCGGAGCTCGTGGCCCCACCGCCCGGCTCCACGATCGTCGACGCCTGCGCGGGCGAGGGGGGCAAGACGCTCGCGATCGCCGCTGCGCTCGGCGGCAAGGGGCGGATCGTCGCGTGCGACATCGCGCCGAAGAAGCTCGAGGTCCTCGAACGCCGCGCGACCCGCGCCGGGTTCTCCAACATCGCGAGGGTCACGCTCCCACGCGAGGGGGAGATCCCGGGCCCGCTCCGCGCGCTCTTGGGAAAGGCCGATCGGGTGCTGATCGACGCGCCGTGCAGCGGGATCGGTACCTGGCGGAGGAAGCCCGAGGCGCGCTACCGCATCGACGAGGGCGTGTGCACCCGCCTCGCGACCGAGCAGCTCGCGATCGCGAAGCGGTTCGCTCCGCTTGTGGCGCCGGGCGGGCGTCTCGTCTACGCGACGTGCACGATCCTCCGCGACGAGAACGAGGGCGTGCTCGAGGCGCTGCGGGAAGCCCTCGGCTGGGCGCCCATGCGCGCGGCAGAGATCTGGGGCACGGCGCGCGCGCAGCCGCTCTGCGATCCGAGCGGCACGGTGCTCTCGCTCGACCCCGCGACGCACGGTACCGACGGCTTCTTCGCCGCCGTGCTCCGCAGGCCGCGCGCGTGAGAATGTGGGCCGCAACCGCACGTTGCGCCCGGCATCCATCATGTTGCGCTTTCCGCAATCCTGGTTACGATGCGGTGTCGTGCTGGACGACGATCCACTCACGGCGGCTGACGCCAGGGAGCTCATCCGAGAGATCATCGCAAAGGGAAACACCGCCTTCTCCGCGCACGCCCGCAAGGAGATGGCGAAAGACAAGCTGAGCGCGCTCGACGTCACCAACGTCTTGCGCGGCGGCACCGTCCAACCGCCGGAGCACGAGAATGGCTCCTGGCGGTACCGCGTCCAGACGCAGATCATCTGCGTCTGCATCGCCTTTCGCTCACGAACGACGCTTGTGGTAGTGACGGCCTGGAGGTTCTGAACATGAAGTGCCTGATGTGCGGTGGCGGAATGACCACGGCTCGCGGCACCTACCGCTACAAGGAGAGCGGACTCAACGTGACGCTCGTCAACGTCGAGATCCGTCGCTGCCCGAGCTGCGGCGAGGAGGAGGTCAACATCCCGGCGATCGACGGCCTGCATCGAGCGATCGCGCTGATGCTCGTCAAGAAGAAGGCGCCGCTCGCCTCGTCGGAGGTGCGGTTCCTTCGCGAGTACCTCGGGTGGACCGGCGAGAACTTTGCCAAGCACATGGGTGTCTCGCGGTTCCAAGTTTCCCGTTGGGAGTCTGGTTCAGCGGCCCCGAGTGCTGTCGCGGACCGCCTCGTGCGTGCCCTCGTGATGATGAAGTCTCCAGTCGACGACTACAACGTCGACGGGTTCGCCAAGCTTGGCGAGAAGTCGAAGTCCAAGCCCCGCCTCGCGGCTCTGAAGCTACGGCACGGTCGGCGTGACTGGGAGTTCGCCGACGCTGCGGAGTGAGCATGGACGCGCACGCCACCCCCCGCGATGCGCCTTCGTGTCTCGCGCGACCGATACCGTGGCTCACCTGCTGCCGAAGTGGATGCCGAGCGCCAGCCCATAGAACGCGTGCGTCGCTCCGGCCCCTTCGACCACGAGCGAAGTGTTCGGATCGAGGCTCGTCGTCGGCAGGGAGGTCCACCGCGCGAAGCGGCCGACCGACACTTGCGCGCTGAGGTCGAGCGCGATGAAGTTCGCGACCGCGAACGTCGTCCCGAGCGCGAGCCTCACGTCGAACCCCGAGAGGCTGAACCGCCGCGACGGCTGTCGCTCGAAGAACGAGATGCCGGCGCTGGTCCCCAGAAACGAGGACGGCGAGGAGCCCTCGACGCTCTCCGCCTCCAACGACCGGTAGCCGGCACCGGTCTCGACGAATGCGCGTCCGCGGCGGTGTGGCGTCTGCAGCCGCAACGCTCCGCCGAGCATCCAGCTCGTTGCGTCACAGGCGAACCGTCCGCATCCGAACCACGTCCGCTCGACGAACACATACGGCATCACCACCGACCCGATCGACGCGCCGACATCGACCTCGGCGGAGATCCCCGGTCCGAGCACTCGATCGACGGGTCGCGCCGCCGTCAGGCTTCCGCTCGGCATCGTCATGCCGGAGCGAGCACCGACCACCGCCGCGACCGCCGCAAGTGCGTGCGCGACGTAGGCCATCACCGCAGGTTACACGAGAGCGCATGCTTGCCCGCGAGCCAAGGCGAAGGCGTTAGCCTGGCGCGCGCGATGATCATTGCGTGAGTGCGACGGCGAGCGCCCGAACACGAAGGAAGTTCACCGCGCGAGAGTTTGGCGCGTCGTCGGCGACGCGCCCGCCGCCGAGCGTAAAGCGTCGTGCGTGACGCGGCGAGGGCCGCAACCCCGGTGAAATCAGGAGAATGCCGGGTGGCACATCGGATGCTGAGGGTCGCATCCGATGGCACCTCAGACCGCATGGTGGCGTGAGCCGACGCGCAAACAGTGGGCGTCGTTCACCGGCGCGTGGCTCGCGTGGATCCTCGATGCGTTCGACGTCGCGATCTTTCTCCTCGCGATGCCGGCGATCTCCCGCGAGCTCGGCGTGTCGACCGTCGCGACGACCGGCTCGATGGCGCTCACGCTGCTCGCGCGCCTCGCGGGCGGCGCATTCGCCGGAGCGGCCGCGGACAAGTGGGGTCGCAAGCTGCCACTCGTGATCGCGGTCGCTTGGTTCACGGTGTGCGACGGCCTCATCTCGGTCGCGCCGTCGTTCGCCGCGGTGCTGGTGCTGCGCACGCTCTTCGGGCTCGGCATGGGCGCGCAGTACGCGTCGGGCATGACGCTCGCGATGGAGAACTGGCCGGAGCGCTCGCGGGGGATCGCCTCGGGCGTGCTGCAGGGCAGTTGGGCGATTGGCAACCTCATCGCCGGTGTCGTCGCTGCGTATGTGCTGCCGCGATACGGGTTTCGCGCGCTGTTCGCGACGAGTGTGGTGCCGGCGGTGTTGCTGGTTGCGTTTCTGATTCTGGTGGTTCCGGAGTCGGAGGAGTGGCTTCGCCTGCGCGCGCTGAAGAATCCCTCGCTGACGCGCGGAGCACCGGTGGACGACGTCGAACCGGTGAACGGGCGCAACCTTCTCTGGGGGTGCGTCACGATCGGGGCGGGGCTCGGCGCCTACTACGCGCTGACGACGCTCTATCCGACGATCCTCGAGACGGAGCTCGGTCTTGCTCCGGCGCGCGTCGGTGGGATCGTTGCGTTGTTCTACGGCGGCATGCTCGCCGGTGCGATCGCGACGGGCGTCATCGCGGCGCGGCGCGGAACGACGCTCGCGATCGTCGTGCCGGCGCTCCTCGCGCTGCCGGTGATTCCTCTGTACGTCGGCGTCGATCCGCAGCTCCTCGCCGTCGGCGCCATGCTCGGCGGCGCGTTCGGAGTCGGGTTCTGCGGCGTCGTGCCGCTGCTTCTCACGCAGCTCTATCCGGCGCCGCAGCGCGCTCGTCTCGTCGGCCTCTCCTACCACAGTGGTGTACGGGGAGGGGAAGCGCTACCTCGTCGCGGCGGTGTGGCCGAACCATGCCGCCATCGAGGGCACCCGCGATCGGTTGGCGTTGCTGGCGCAGCGTGTCGCGCGGGTGAACGCGCTGCTCCCGAGTCACGAGACGATCAAGCGCTTCGCGCTCATCGAGCAGCCGCTGAGCATCGAGAACGGCATGCTGACGGCGACGCTGAAGGTGCGAAGGCGAAAGATCTGGGAGCAGCTCCGCGGGACGTTCGAGGGGCTGTACGCGGCACCCGACGAGCGACCGGTCGTGTGACGTCTGCTCACCGCCACGCCGAGCCCTCGGCGACTGACTACGGACCGGAGTCGACGGCGCACCACGGACGGTGCGCCTCGTTGCCGGACCACGCTCCGCGTCAGGCGAGCCGGATCCGCACCGTACGCGCCCCATCCCGCCGCAGTCGCACCCAACAACCGCCACCCGGAATGGCCTTGCTGGTGAACGTCGCCCCCTCGATCGCGACCGGCATCGTCGCGAGACGCAGATCCTCCTCGCCGTGCGCATCGAACGTCGAGTAGGTCACGTCGGTCGGAGCGTAGTGGATCGCGGTCACCACGGATGAAGAGCGGAGCAGATGGTTCTCCTTCGAGGGAGCCCACGCGGGGATCGCTGCGATGCCATCCAGGTAATGCGTCATGTAATCGCCGTATCCGTCGGAGAACCAATATCCTTCTTTCTCGTCCGGGCTCACGCGCACGAGGCCCTGCGCGTCGATGCCGTACGTCGCCCACGCGAACGCGCGGTAGGCACGCGCGCGCAGCGCCGGCTCGCCGGTCTTCTCGTGCAAGAGCGCGAGGAGCGAGGCGAAGCGCGCCGTGTGACTCGCCATCTTCGCCATGTCGGCCTTCTGCTCGGAGATGGCCTCCGCGCCGTGATCGTCGGCCGCGAACGTCTTGGCGATCCATCCGATCGTCGACTGCGCGTGCGCGCGCCACTCTGGATCGCGCTCCGGATGCGCAAGGAGCCATCGCACTGTCTCGCCGGCCGAGTACTGATTCGGATTCGTGCCGGGCTCGATGTGAATCGGGATGTCCTCGAAGTAGCCCTGCCAGGTGTGATCGCGGAGCGGATACTCGGTCATCCACTTCCACGCGAGGTCGCGCGCGCGATGGTGGGCGTCCTTGCCGTGGCCGATGCGATCGAGCTCGTCGAAGAGTGAGATCGCGAAGATGACGTTCGCGCCCCACGGCTCGCGCACGACGGTCCCGGTCTTGGCATCGACGCGGAACGGCCACGGCGAGGACTTCGCGTCCCCCTCGCGGACGTGCCGTGCGAGCGCATCGGCGCAGCGCTCGGCGGCCGCGAGGTAGCGCGCGTCTCCGGTCGCCTCGAAGAGCAACACCAGCGCGTGACCCAGCTCGCCGACCTTGTCCGGCTCGAGCACGCCGACGCCGTCGCCACGGCCGCAGGGAGTGCCGTCCTCGCAATAGCGCGAATCGGTTCCGCCGCGGTATTCGAGCTCTCCCGCGTCCGCGCTCGCATAGGGCACACGCGACCAGGCGTCGCTCTCCGCGGTGAGGCCGTGCGCGAGGATGTGATCCACGAAGACGCGCGTCTTCTCGAGCGGCTTCTCGTTTCCGTCGTACGCGCGGACGCGCAACGAGGACCGCACGAGCATCGCGGCGAGACCGGCGGGGTTGTGCGCCCACCCGCCCGGCGCGAACGACCCGTCCGAGGACGGCTCGAACATCGACGCCGTGAAGTACGGCGGGTGACCGTGATACGCGACCGGCATGTCGACGAAACGCTGGAAGCCGAGGGTCGACACCTCGTGGAACGGCGCCTCGTGATCGCTCCACGGGACGATCGCGCTCTGCGCATCGACACGCACGGGGTGGAAGATCAAGGCGCGGTCGAGATTCTTCGGGACGAAGCGTGGCTCCCGCTCGAGTCGATCCATCAACGGCGCGCGTGTCTTTTCACGTCCGTCCCGCGCGCAACCGGTCAGCGCCACGACGGCAAGGATCCATGGGATGTGCTTCATGCACCTTCCGACGTCCGGCGGTCACGCGGAATTCCAATCGTAACGCCGTGCTCCGCGAGCGACTCACTGCGGCTCACGAGCCTCGTTCCGTGGGACCACACCCTGATGACCGTGAGGCTGTCGTCGCCATGTGAGAATGCGACCGCGCTCCACGCGCCGGATTGAATGCTTTCGCCATGCGGATAGCATGGTGCGACGATGCGCATCGTCCCGTGCGTGCTGCTCTCCTCGTGGATCGTCGCGTGTGCGGCGCACGATGGCGCGCCCCTGCCGAGCGAGGCGGCGGTCGCCGTCGTGGAGCTCGGTCGCGAGGGCGTGCGCTACCGGCTCGAACGGGACGCGATCGTGGTCGCGCGAGGCCAAGCGAAGCTGAGGCTCCATGTCCGCGACGTACGGGTCGGCGCGCGCGCGCTGCGTTCCCGGTGCGACGAGCAGCGGCGCACCGAGCGAGGGTTCGAGCGGTCCTGTGGCGAGATCCGTGAGCGCGTTCGCGAGACGCCGGTGGGCGTCGAGATCAGCTGGGCCCTCGACGCACGGCCGAGCGGCGACGGGGATCTCGTCGTGCGCATCGAGGGCTCGGCGAAGCGCCCGCCCGGGCACACGCACTGGCCGCTCGGCGAGGGGCAGGAAGCGTGGATCGGTGACGCGACGTTCATCGACGCCGACGGCGTGCGCGTCGAAGCGCCGGCGATCCACGATCCGGACGGCGTGAGCTTCGTCGTCCCGGCGAACGCGCTCGACGCCGCGCGGTTTCCCGCGGTGCTCGACCCCGCGATCGGCGTGAGCCTCGCGCTGCCGAACGACGCGGAAGACGTGCCGTCGGACGCGGCGTTCCCCACGGTCGCCTTCGCCGCGACGCAGTACCTCACGGCGTGGCTCGAGGGCAAAGAGCTGTGGGCGAGGCGCGTGAAGGCCGACGGCTCGTTCGTCGACGCGTCGCCGCTCCTCTTGTCGTCGACCGCGCGCGTGGGGCTTCGATTCGGCGTCGCCACCGACGGCACCGACTTCCTCGTCCACTACGCGGCCACGACGCCCGAGGGCGAAGCCCTGACTGCACAGCGGGTGCGCGCCGACGGCACGGTGGATGCGCCGAAGACCCTGCGCGTCGGCGGCCCGTCGGCGCCCGAGATCGCCTGGTCGGGGACGGGCTACCTCGCGATCTCCCGGTCCGAGGTGATGCACCTCGGAGCCGACGGCACGCCGCTCGATGCGAGTTTCACGAACCTCGCGAAGAGCACCGAGACCGTCGACTGCGCCTGCGCCGGCTCCGTCGGCGCCGAGTGTCGCTCGACCATCGCGGCGAGCGGGTCGGGCTTCCTCGTCGCTTGGCCGCACTGTCCCCAACCCGTCGTCGTGCGCCTGGACGCCGCGGGCGCGCGCCTCGATCCACCCGTGTCGGTCGACCTGCCGGCGTTCCACCTGCGCTCGGCCTACGGCGGCGGCGCG
>JBKJQC010000724.1:0-4702 GCA_046593995.1 Polyangiales bacterium | reverse complement strand
CGGCGCTCGGTCTGGCGGCGGCGCTCCGCCGTCGTCGTCGTTCGTCCTGACCTCCACGAAGGTCAAAGGGAGGCGAGGAGCCGGGGAGCTCAGAGGGAGCGAGCATGTGCTTCCGCGCGTGGGCCGCAACGTCTTGGCGGCCATGGTGTCATCGACGTTGTTGCGTCGTCCGGCAGACCCTCTGGTTCCTCCCTCTCCCCTCCGCGGCTCCCCACCTCCCTGTTGGCCGCTGTTGGCCGGCGGCTCGAGGCGAGACCGAAAAGTTCACGCTCTCTGAGGCGTCGGAGCACGTCACGCGATCACGTGTCGCGTTCACGTCTCGCGATTACATCTCGAAGGCGAAACCGAAGTTCCAGGTCGTGTCGCCCACCTGCATCGCGTTCTTCTGCCCGAGGCCGCGCAGATCGACGATGGTGTACTCGGCCCACAGATAGGTGTGCTTGACGCCCTGCTCGGCGGAGAACGTCTTCGCGGATTGGCGGTCGAGCACGTCGAGCAGGAACATCCCACCGAACGCGTAGATCAGCCCGTTGGTGCGCCCCGTCGCCTCGACCCCGTCGGCGGACTTGGAGGTGCCGAGCCCGTTCGAGCTCGACCACAACGCGGTGGCGAGGCCGACCTTGCCGTAGGGGACGAGCGGGATCCACGTCTCGCGCGCGAGGACGTCGATGCGGACGACGGCGAGCGCGCCGAGGAGCCACATGCTGAAGCGCGTGTCCTCCGCGCTCTCGGTGCCGTCGAGGAAGCGGGCGTTGCCGCTCGCACGCGTGTAGCCGAACAGGCCGCCGAGGCCGATCGACCCCACGTGCTTGATGTGAAGGGCCTGCCAGTCGACCTCGCCACCGATCATGTAGCGGCGGCTGTCGCCGAACACCTCGCGGTACGGTGCGGCGTTGGCGAACATCTTGTCGATCTGCGGCCGATAGGGGCCGAACCGGATCTCGAAGGCGACCGACGCGTCGGGGTCGTGGCGCTTCGGCGCGGTGTACGTCGCCTGGCCGTCGCCCGCGCGCGCGGCGGTGCCCACGAGCACCGCGGGGAGCACGATCCAAGCGGCGAGGAAGGGCTTCATCAGGCGCTTCATCAGAGCGGCTTCCGAACGCGACGACCGACGCGCGCGAGCAGCGCGAGCCCAAACGCCGCAGCTGCCAGCGCAGATGCGGCACTCTTGCCGTGGCCGAAGGCGCAGTACCCACCGCCGCCGGTGCCTCCGGCCTTTTTGTACGCGCTCCAGAAGTCGACCGTCTCCTTCGGCATGGAGCACTTGACCTCGGAGAGCGCGCCCGCGTTCCCCTGTTGATCGATCGCACCGATCGCGACCGCATACGGTACGTAGTTGGTGAGCCCGGTGATCTGGAGCTCCGCGCCGGTGGTCGTGCCGCTCTCGCCGCAGCGGTACTTCTCCATCTCGGCGGTCGGCGGCTTACCTGAAACGAAGGGATCTCCTGCAGGACAGTTGGAGTCGCGCACCCGCGTCCCTGGGTCGACCGGCGTCGACGTGGCGTCGGTGGTGGCGCCATCGGTCGAGCTCGCGTCCTCGGTCGAGCTCGCGTCGTCGGTCGCTGCGCCGGTATCGGCGCTGGTGGCGTCGTCGCCGCTCGCTTCGAGCGCGCCGTCGAGCTCCTTGGTGGAGGGCGTGGTCGGGGACCCGGGGAAGCAGTACGCGCGGAAGCCGAAGTGATCGGTGACGGTCTGCGCGTTGTTGGTGAAGCCCATGACCAGCAGCGTGTTGCCTGCGCCGGCACTCAGGCCCGTCGGCGGGGGCGGACCATCGAGATCGAAGATCGTGTGGAACACCGCGTCGGTCGTCGCCGCCGTGCCGGTGCCGGTACCGGGCGTCACCGGTGCTGTGTCGGCGACCACGTCGATCCCGGACATCGGGAGGATGTGCAGGTAGACGCTCCTCGGGACCATGCCCGGCGAGCTCGGTACTCCGCAGATCTCGTTCGCATCGAGGCTCGCGACGGTGTCTTTCGCCTCGAAGTTCTGCCGCTCGTCGATCGCCCGGATGATCTGGATCGGCGCAAGCGTCACGATCTGCGCGAGTGCGACGTCTTGGCGGTTCCAGCCGGCGACCCGGTAGCAGTTGGGGGTCGTCGCGCCGGTGCCGGCGCGCTGCGTGCGGTCCGCGCAGCTCGCGTTGTCGGTGCGCGCCCAGATTTCGACGGTGTTCGCGCCGGCGGGAACGCTCGTGAAGACGAATCTCCACTGCTGCTCCTTGTCGTAACAGTCCGCGCGGTTGATGCCGGCGTTCCGCGTCGACAGGTCCTTCTCGCTCGCGGGCGCGACGATGCGACCGTCGATGGGAGTGTTGCTCCGCTGCGGGTAGCCGGCGCCGAGGCCGATGCGCGCGTCGGCAGCGCCGGCGGTGAGGAACAGCGCGAGGGCACCGCCGAGGATGACTCCGCAGAGGGCGGGGCGGGCGAGGAGTCGGACGGGACGAAGCATCGGGTTGCCGCTGAGAGCATTCGCCGTGCCACGGCACGCCGCAAGGAAAACCAACGAAGCGCGCGACCTCGCCCGCTCGCGATGTGCCGCGCGGCTGCCAACCGCGACAGCGTCGAGCGCCGGGACTGCCAACTTGGCAGTGCGACTCAGACGCCGCCGCCGTGCGTCTCGATGACCTGGATCGGCGCGCGCTTGATGACGCAGGTGACCTCCGCCTGCGCGGCCGGCTCGATCGACTTGCCGCCGAGCGCGCGGATGCCGGGCACCGTCTGCGTCTCGACCTGCTTCTGGATCTTCGCGACGCCGGAGTAGATCTGCGGGGTGAGCTCGGCGCCGCCGACGTTCGTCACGCGGACCTTCACGAGCTCGGTCTTCTCGATGTCGCCGTTCGGCACGTTGACCTGCACGAAGATCTTGATCGTCTGCGTCTGGCCGGGCTGCACGTTGAAGCCGCCGGGGTTCTTCGCATGCGGCGCGCAGAAGTCGGGACCCATCGCGGACGAGAGCTTCGCCTGGACCGAGAAGTTCTTGTCGTTCGTCGCCGAGAGCTTCACGCAGCCGTTCGCCTTCGCATCGAAGACCTGACCGGCGGGACACGTGATCGCGACGCACGCGCCGTTCTGGAAGTGCGTGCCCGCGCTGCACGTGAGCTCGTTCGGGACGCAGGCGCCCTCGTTGCCGTTGACCGTGTACGTGTAGCCCGCGGGACATCCGACGGACTGACCCTCTTTCAGGGTGACCCCCGCCTGCTGCGCGACGGCCTGATCCGTCTGCTGCTTGCTCTGACACGCGCCGGTCTGCGCGTTCATGACCTGTCCGGCCGGGCAGGTGACGGCGACGCAGCCGCCGTTCGCGTACTGGTAACCCTGGCCGCAGGAGGCGGTGGCCTCGGCGGCGGTCACGCACGCGCCGGCGAGCGTGACGAACCCCTGCGCGCAATCGCAGCCCTTCTTCGCTTCGGTGTACGTCGCGTTCTTCGGGCAGGAGTCGATCACGCACTCGTCGCTCACGACCTTGCCGTTCTCGACCTTCTGGAAGCGCATGAAGCACTTGCCGGCGGGGCACCCCGCGAGGGATCCGATGGTGAGGGCGAAGAACGGGAGCCCCACGAGGAGACTGACGGCGGCTTTCGAGAACATGCGACGGACCTTCCAGTACGTGGCGGAGGACGTGACGGCGGACGACGTGGCGACTCGGAGGTGGGACGGCGGTGACGCGCCGTCGATTCACGGTGGATGCCCCCCGGTGCGCGTCGGAGTCGTGGCCGGGCGGAGCTCGAACGCGAACGGCCGTTCGTACCACGACGCGCGCCGTCACGGAACCGCGTGAGAAGGCGTCACTCGCGGCGCAGAGGGGCCGTGCCCGAGGTGGAGGGCGCGCCGGTTCGCCTTTTGCGCAGACGGGAGTAGGCTTCGCGCGCCCACTCGGCAGAGGTCGCGACGCCGCCTCGCGAGCGCGCTTCGATCGGGTAGGGGTGGGGTGGTCATGTCAGGCTCGCGCAGCTCGGGATCCTCGCAGTCCAGGGACACAGGCGTCTCGACGAGACGCTTTGGTGTCTTCGTCGGAGCGAGCCTCGTGCTCGTCACGACGACCTTCGTGTCCATCTCTCCGTCGATCGCGCACGCTGCGCCGCAACCTGCGCCGCAAGCTGCGCCGAGCGGTCTGCCGCCCTCGACCGCGAAGTCGATCGCAGCGTCGCAGCCGAGCGCCTCGACGAAGCCCGCGCACCCGCAGACGGTCGCGCAGCTCAAGGCCGGGCTCGCCGCGATCGAAGCGGCGAACCGCGATCTCGATGCCATCCGCGAGGAGACGAAGAAGGCGAACTCGGCGCTCAAGGCCGCGAACGCGCTGATCACCAAGGGCAAGCAGCAGATCTCCGAAGGGCAGCGGCTGCAGAAGCAGGGGCGCGAGCTGAAGCGACGCGGCGCGACGGTCGCAGGCGAGTCGAAGATCGCTGCCGGTCAGAAGGCGGTCGACGACGGGGCGCGCGACGTGAACCTCGGCGTCGGCGGCGTGAAGACCGCGCAGGCGCAGCTCAACGCGCTGCACACGCGCGCGATGAAGGCGCATGAGCAGCTCGAGGACGCGAAGAAGCGCGTGAAGGCCGCCGAATCGGCGATGTGACGCTCAGGCTCGCGCGCGGCGGCGGCGCGAGAGCGCGACGCAGACCCCGAGCATCGCGGCGGCGAACAGCGGACCCGAGACCGAGTGTCGCGAAGCGGTGCACCCGCCGCCGTCCTCGGCGATCGCGCTC
>JBKJQC010000380.1:0-4669 GCA_046593995.1 Polyangiales bacterium | reverse complement strand
GCACATCGTGGACCATCGCGTCCTCACGACTCGCTGGTGCTCTCGGAAGGTGGCGACGCGGAAGCGACCCGCGACGAGGCGCAGGAGCGAAGACCGGCAGACCTCTCGACCCTCCGTGCCTCCGTGCCTCCGTGTTCAATCGGAGCGGGCCTACCGAGCGTGTGTCAGGTCCAGGGGGCGGCGCGTGCGACGACGCCGGGCGTCGGCACGTAGAGCATCTCGAAGGGGCGGTCGCCCCAGCGCAGCTCGATGCCGGCGATGGACTGCTTCGGCTCGCTGACCACGAGGAAGCGTGCGTGGTTGCGCGTCACGTCGGGGAAGCCCTGGCGACGAGCGGCGTCGATGCCTGCCTGATCGATGCCCACGCCGAACGCGTCGGCGGCCTCGACGAAGCCCTGCTTCGATGCTTCGTCCTTGCCGAGATCGGGGAAGACACCGGGCAGCACGTACGTGAGCACCCAGGGGATCATCTGCTCGGGGGGCGCGTTGTTGCCGATGGTCTGCTGGAGGAGCTTGTCGCGATCGGTGAAGTCGCGTGAGGGCCAGATCGGCTGCGGGAACGGACCGCCCGCGCAGATCACGTGCATCGAGCGGCCGTAGCGGATCGCGACGGCGCAGACGCCGGGGAGGGGGCTCGGGATGATCTGCGAGGAGAAGATCGTCTTCGACGCGGAGATGCCGCGGAGCTCGAGGGAGATCGCGCGAAGTCCGTCGGTGAACGACTGCAGATCGCGATCGCTCGAACCGTGCTGCGGCTGTCCGCCCATCGACGGCTCGCGCTGCTGCTGCGGGGGCGGTTGCTGCTGGGGCGGCTGGTGCTGCGGCTGATGCTGCGGCGGCTGGTGCTGCGGCTGCTGATGCTGCGGCGGCGGACCGAAGCCACCCGGTGCGGGAGGCGGCGCACCAGGAGGCGGCCCGAAGCCACCACCGGGAGGACCAGGAGGCGGGCCGAACCCACCCGGCGCGGGCGGTGGCGGACCAGGAGGACCGAAGCCACCGCCACCACCCTGAACGGGCGGCGGCGGGCCGAACCCACCCGGCGCACCGGGAGGCGGACCGAACTTGGGCGGACCCGGCTGCGGCGGCGGCCCGAACCCACCGGGCGCAGGAGGCGGCGGACCGGGAGGCCCGAACCCACCGGGCGCAGGAGGCGGTCCGAACCCGCCCGGAGGTCCCGGCGGCGGACCGAACCCGCCCGGAGGACCTGGCGGCGGACCGTAGCCTCCTTGCTGCTGCGGAGGTCCCGGCGGCGGACCGAACCCACCCGGTGCAGGAGGAGGCGCGCCGCCACCCATGGGACGAAGATCGTTCCCGCAGCTCAGACAAAACTTCGAATGGTCTGCGTTCTGGGCCCCGCAACGCTGGCAGGTGAGCGGCATGAATGCCCATCCGAGCGGAGGGAGCGTTAGAGGTCAAGTGTTTGCGCGCACGCGACCACACACGCGAGCCCTGCACACCCCGCCGCTTCGACCGTCGGACGCTATGCGCCCGACGTGGGCGCGTGCCCCGGCGCCTTCGGCCGGACCTGTCTCATCTGGGTGCTCCGCGACGTCGCGACCTCTCGCCCTTCGAACGTGACGGTGGCCTCCACGAAGGAGATCGTCTTGCCGAACCGCCGCACGTGCGCGAAGGCGACCATCTCGCCCTTCGTGGCGGTGATCGGCCGCAGGTACTGCATGCTCTGCTCGACAGTCGTGGCCCAGAACTCCGGCCACAGGCGGGTCAGGACCGCGAGCGTGCTGGCCGCATCCGCGAGCGCGTAGATCGCGCCGCCGTGCACCACGAACGGCTGCATGAGGTGCACGCCGACCGACATCGACATCGTGACCGCGAGATCCGCCGCGTCGACGACGCGATAGCCCATCAGCCGCGCGAAGGGCTGCTGCGCGATGACGTTCTGCACGGCGGTACGCGCGCCTTCGACGTCACGCGGGATCGTGAGATCGCGCCCCACGGGGATGCTCGTCATGTTCCGGTCCCCCTCGGCGCGGTCGGGTAGTTGGGAGCCGGGCGATCGGCGAGCAGCGACGCGAGCCGCGACTGCGCCTTCTCTCGGTCCTCGCCATGCTTCAACAGGACACCGAGCGTCATGCGCGCGACCTCCTCGTCGAGCACCGATGCGGAGAGGACGACGAGCGCGCGCGCCCACTCGATCGACTCGGCGATGCTCGGTGATTTCCGCAGATCGAGCTCCCGCAGCCTGCGTACGAACTCGACGACCCGCGCGGCGAGCGCGTCCTCGATGGCGGGGACGCGGGCCTTCACGATGGCGAGCTCTCGCGAAGGCTCGGGGTAGTCGACCTGCGCGTGCAGACAGCGACGACGCAGGGCCTCGGTGAGCTCGCGCGTGGCGTTGGTGGTGAGGATCACGAGCGGCGGCACCTGCGCTTGGAACGTCCCGAGCTCGGGGATCGTGATCGCGTGATCGGCGAGCACCTCGAGGAGCAACGCTTCGAACTCCGGATCGGCGCGATCGACCTCGTCGATCAGGAGCACGACCGGATCGGGCGCCTCGAGCGCGGCGAGCAGCGGTCGCGAGATGAGGAAACGCTTCGAGAAGAACGCGGTCTCGAGCGTCGCCACGCGATCGACCGCGGCCGCGAGCCCGGCGGGCCCCTTCGGCAGATCGCCGAGCGCCTCGTGCACGGTGTCGCGCAGCAGCTGGGTGTAGAGGATCTGCTTCGCGTAGTCCCACTCGTAGAGCGCGCGCGTCTCGTCGAGGCCCTCGTAACACTGCAGGCGCAGGAGCGGTCGACCGAGCGCGGTCGCAGCGGCGCGCGCGAGCTCGGTCTTGCCGACGCCGGCCGGACCCTCGAGGAGGAGCGGTCGATCGAGCGCGACCGCGAGCCTGAGGGCGACCGCGACCTCGCTCGACGGGAAGTAGCCGACCGCACGAAGACGCGCGTCGAGCGCCCCAGGATCATGCGATGGGCTGGGGCTCTCGCGCCCGCTCGCCGCGGTCTTCTCGCTCGGGTTCGCCGTCACGGCCGTGCAGACTACTCCTCTTCCGGTTCTTCCGGCGGATCCTGCGGGGGGCGCTCGTCCATGGTTGCCGACGGCGAAGCTCCGGGAGCGCCCGGAGGCGCGATCGTCGCGATGGGGGGCGGGTGCCCGGCGTACCCGGGCGGTCCCTGCTGGTATCCCATATTGGCCTCGACAGGTCGCGCGCCGCCGCAGGCCGCGACGCTGCCGGCGAGGCCGAGCGGCGCGATCATCAGGGCGGCGCTCAGGCCGAGCGCACGCGCACGCTCCAGCACCGCAGTGTACGAGCGCTCCCGAAAGAGGGCGCCTTGCTCGGCGGCGACCGGCGGGCCGGGCGTGATCGCGTCGCCCTCCATCCAGCAGAGGCGGGAGAGCGGCTGCGGCGAGCGCTTGCGTCGGTCCATGCACCGACAACGCGTGCCGTGCGCCTCTCTTACACCCGGCCGCACACTTCAGCGCATCACGGGCAGCCCGCGCTTCCCCTCGGGCGTCACGCGCGTGCGCGACACACGCCCGACTTCGCCACGGAGAGCCTGATCGCGCGCGAGCATCGGGACGTCGATCTCGCCGCTCCGGATCTTCTGCGCGAGGAGCTCGGGATCGATCCCCATCCGCCCGTAGTACCAGCGGAGGAACACGGGATTGAGCTCCGAGAAGAGCGACTCCGCCATCTCGTCGGCGATCTTCGCGACCGTGCGCTCGTGCCAGCACTGCACGCCACCCGCGACCTGCATGCTGCCGGTCTCCGCGAGGTTCGCGCACGCACACGAAGCGGCGCAGCGGAACTTCTCCGCGCAGCTCCCGCACTCCTCGTTGACGGCGTGCTTGTCCTCGCCGACGTCGGGACGGATCCCGCACACGCGCTCGTAGACGAGGCCGGTGTCGATGTGCCCGATGCGGTTCGCCTCGTTCTCGTCCTCGGCGACGAGCCGCTCGCACGGGTAGAGGAAGCCGCCGGGGCTCACCGCGACGAACCCGTCGCCGAGCTTGCACTTGTCCTCGAGCCCGAGCCCGCCCTTGAGCGCAGCGAGGATCTTGTTGTCGAAGATGGACACGCTCACGGTGCGTCCTTCGCGCATCCACCGCGCCATCTCCTGCGCGGCGCCGCGCATCCCGAGCTCCCAGGCCGCGAGCGCCTCGTCGTCCCAGGCGGCTTCGTAGCAAGGGTTGAGCGACACGCGCGGCACGCCCGCGGCGAAGAGCCACGCGACGCTCTCGGAGAGGAGACGCGCGCTCGCCGGCGTGACGACGCTGATCGTCTCGAACGATCGCCCCGCCTCGACGAGCAGGTGCAGACAGCGCTCGACCGCGTCGAAGCTCGATCCGCCCCCCATCTGCGGGCGGTTCGCCTCGTGCGCCGCGCGCACCCCGTCGATCGAGAGCGCGAGGTAGATGTCGAGCGCGTAGAGCTTCGCGATCGACTCGCGATCGAGGAGCGTGCCGTTGGTCGTGATCGTCTGGACGAGCTTCTTCCCCTCGCGCTCGGCGCGCTCCTTCGCGGCGCGCGCGACGTCGAGGAGCAGCGGGAGCTCCAAGGTCGGCTCACCGCCGAAGTACGAGAGCTGGACCTCCTCGGCCGCGTCCCCGAACGCGAGGTCGAGCGCCTTGTCCGCAGTCTCGCGCGACATTCGCTTGCGGAACTTCGCGCCGGTGTAGCAGTAGCCGCACCCGAGGTTGCAGTCGTGCG
>JBKJQC010001298.1:0-5268 GCA_046593995.1 Polyangiales bacterium | reverse complement strand
GGCAGCAACGCGATCGGCGCTTTTCACGCGTTTTTGAACGATGCCAGCGTCGCGCTGTACGGAGTCGAAGCGGCGGGTGAGGGCGTGGACACCGAGCGCCACGCGGCCACGCTGACGGCAGGTCGCATCGGCGTGCTGCACGGCATGAAGAGCTACGTGCTGCAGAGCGAAGATGGCCAGGTGCAGGAGGCGCACTCGATCAGCGCGGGCCTCGACTACCCGGGCGTGGGCCCGCAGCACTCCGAGCTGAAGCGATCGGGGCGCGGGACGTATCTCTCGGCGACGGACGAAGAAGCGCTCGCGTCGGTGTCGCGCGTCGCGCGGACGGAAGGCATCCTCATCGCGCTCGAGACCGCGCACGCGTTCGCGGCGCTGCCGAAGGTCGTCGAAGCGCTCGGCCAGGCCCTCGCCCAATCACCTGGGAGAGACGATCTCGCGATCGTCGTCTCGGTGTCCGGCCGCGGCGACAAGGATCTCGCCACGCTCCTCGAGAGGCTGCCCACGTGACCGCTTCCCGCATCGAAGCCGTCTTCGCGCGAACCCACGCCTACGGCGGTCGTCCCGCACTCGTCGCCTACCTCTGCATCGGTGATCCTTCGCTCGAAGCGTCGCTCGCGATCGCCGACGCGCTCGTCGAAGCCGGCGCCGACATCCTCGAGCTCGGCGCGCCGTTCAGCGATCCGACCGCCGACGGGCCCGTCATCGCGCGCGCGTCGTCGCGCGCGATCGCGCGCGGGGGCTCCATGCGCAAGGCGATCGACGCCGGCGCACGCATCCGCGCAAGGCACCCAGACCTCCCGCTCGTGCTGTTCGGCTACGCGAACCCCATCGTCGTGCACGGCGAGCGCGAGACGGTGCGTGCCGTCGCGGAGGCAGGCATCGACGCGATGCTGATCGTCGATCTCCCGCCCGAGGAAGGCGAGGACCTGCGCGAGGAAGCGCGCGCGCGCGGCGTCGACGTGATCCCGCTGCTCACGCCGACGAGCTCCGCGTCGCGCATCGCTGCTGCGAAGAAGGTCGCTGCCGGATTCGTGTACTACGTGAGCGTCGCGGGCGTGACCGGGGCGACCGAGAAGGACCCCTTCGACGACGCCGCGCGCGCCGCGGTCGCCGTGCGCGAGGCGATCGGTCTGCCCGTCGTGATCGGGTTCGGCATCGACGGCGCGGACAAGGCGCGACGCGCGACCGGTGGTGGCGATCGAAAGCTCGGCGCCGACGGCGTCGTCGTCGGCACCGCGATCGTGAAGGCGATCGAGGACGCCGGAGACGACACGGCCGCAGCGTCTCGCAACGCGGCGGCCGTCGTGTCCCGCATCCGCGCGGGGCTCTAGAGTCGGGTCACTTGCCGAGCGTCTTCAGCTTGTCGGCGAGCTCTTTGCCCGGGGTGAGGGTGCCGCGGTCGTCGCCCTGGCCTTCGATCGCGACGACGAGCTCGTCGATCGACTGCTTCGTGTAGCCGCGCGCCTGCGCGTACACCGGACAGGCCTTGAGCCAGTCTTTCGAGTCGATGACGCTGACGAACCCCTTGGAGAAGAAGTCCTTCGGGTTCGGGTCGACGTCGAACTCGCCCGCCTTGGCCTTGAGCTTCTTCTCCTTGTCGCCGGTGACGGACTCGGGGACGAGCTTCACGGGCTCGCCGAAGTCGATCAGGTCGGCAGTCGTGATCGGAGCGGCCTTCGGATCCTGCGGCTTGCCGATCTTCACGCCCCAGCGCGAATGATCCTTCGGGATGGAGAACGCCTTGATCTGCGCGTTCGCGCTCTCGAGGCCCCCGCCCTTGGTGATGCCGGCGCGGAGCTCGTCGATGTGGTTGACCTTGTACGCATAGGTCAACAGCTTGCCGGCGGTGTCCTCGCCGAAGAGGTGGATCGAGCGCCCCTTGAGGTCGCCGGAGGTGAAGCCGCTCGACCAGTCCTTGATCGCGGTGATCGTCTCGGCCTTGAGCTGCGCGTCGTTCTGCAGCTCGCTCTGCGCGGCCTTGAGCAGGTCGAGGAACTTCGTGAGCTTCTCGTTGGTCTGCGTGATCTTGTCGGTGATCTCGCGGGCGTCGTTCTTCGCCTTGCCCGTGGCTTCGTTCCCCTTCGACGCGGAGCCGACGAGGAAGCCGATGCCGAGACCGGCGACGAGCGCGGCGCCGAGCACCGCGAAGAAAACGCCACCCTTGCGCGCGGCGGCGACGCCGCCTTCTTCCGAGTGGACGACGACGATCTGCGGCTGTGCCTGGACGACCGGACCACCAGTGGCGGCGCCGAGCGGATCGTTGGGATCCGCCGAGATCTTCGGCGGCGCGTTCGTCGGCCGCCGTCCCAGCAGATCCGGCGGGGGCGCAGGCACCGCACCCGGAGGCGGCGGGATCGCACCACCGGCAGCGGGGGTGAGACCCTTCACCGTCTTCGACGGGATGCGCGACTTCAGGTCGATCTTCGGCTTCTTCCGCTCCTCGGCCATCGCGCTCCTCGATCACTCCGATCTGGAAACAACCCGCTGCGGAGAGCCCGCGCGCACTCTGCGGACTGCTCGACGGATGTGTGTAACGAGGCATCCACGTAGCGGGTGGAGCGTCGTCGTGTCAACGTTGCGATTCGTTTGGGGACCGTTTGGGGACCGACGCCTCGCAGCGAGGTCGAGCCCTCATGGACCCGCGACGACGCGGGTCTTCGAACGCGCAGCAAATTGGGCTGTCGAGCCCTACATGTGCCACCGTGTGGTCATGAAGCGCGACGACCGCCGTCAGGCCCCCCGTACCCGCGTCGACTTGTTGTTCAACAAGTACATCGACGGGTACCCGCACCTCTGCCGGACGATCGACGTCTCGGAAGGTGGGCTCCTCCTCGAGCGCGTGCACGAGCCGCGCGTCGAGCGCGAGTTCTACCCGGTAGAGATCGGGCTCCTCGAGCGCGCGCCGGATCGCGAGGACGGCGGCACGGTGATCGATCGGCTCTGGCTCTGGGCGCGCGCGGTCTGGACCGACGGCGATCGTCAGGCGCTCAGCTTCGTCGACGTGAGCGACCAGGATCGCGTGAAGCTCGACCGTCTCCTCGCCCGCGCGGGGTACCTCGAAGCCGCGGTCGCGATCTGAAGAGGTCGATGGGTCGATGGGTCGATGGGTCGATGACGCCGTCGACGCTCGCGCGTGCTGTCAGTCGTCAGTCGTCCGAGAATGGCGCGAGCCGCGCTGCTCGCTGCTCCGTCTCGGCTCTCGGTCTCGGCTCTCGCTCTCGCTCTCGAAACTGACGACTGATGACTGACGACTGACGACCTCTCGTCTCGGACCCTAGACCCTGGACCCTAGACCCTAGACCTCAGACCTCTCAGAACACCGGCATCGCCGCGAGCCATCCGTTCCACATCGCGTGCGTCGCCGCGCTCGCGAGGACGCCGACTGCGCCTGCACCCGCGAGCTCGAAGACGGCCGCGAACGCGAGGCCGAGACCGAAGTGTTGATAGAACGCGGCAGGAAACGCGAGCGCGTGTGCGAAGCCGAACGTCGCCCCGGAGACGAGCATCGCCCACCTCTCGCCCAGCCTCCGTCGCGCGAGCCGTTGGATGGTGCCGCGATAGAGCATTTCCTCGGCGAGCGGCGCGGCGAGCACGGCGATCCAGAAGGCGAGCACCTGCGTCTGCGTCTCCTTGCGCGCGGCCGTCGTCTCCTTCGCGCTGCTTTCCTGGAGCTTCTTCAGGTTGGTGGCCGACTCCGGGTTGATGCACGTCTTCGCCTCGATCACGGTCGCGAGCGCCGCGCGCGAGGCCACGTCGCACGCCGCAGTGATCCCGAATCCGAGCGCCGCCGCCAACGCGAGCGCCGGCCAGCGCGGCACGACGCGCGAGAGCTCTTTCCGCCACGCGAGGAAGCCGAGGAAGCACACCAGGCAGAACCCGACGAAGAAGGTCGCGCGCCCGAGGTCGCGGATCCCCGCGGTGCCGAGCCAGCGGAGGAAGAACGGGAGCAACAGCCCTGCCCACACCGCCGGGAGCAGCGCGAGGAGATCTTGGTCCTCGAGCGTGAAGCGCTTGTCGTTCGCACCGGGAAGGCCGAGCCTTCCGCGCAGATCCTCGACCACGCGCGATTCGGAGGGCGCGAGGACGAACGCCGCGACGGCGCCCGCGAGCCCGAGGAGCGCGAGGATCAGCTCGCGCACGGCGCCCACGCCGAAGCACCACTGTGGCTGGCCGGCGTGGAACAACCACCACAGCCCCGCGCCCGTGCCGACCGCGATCGGGAGCGCGCGGAAACGTCGGAGGCCGGCGATCAACACCGCGATCGCCGCGAACCCCACGATCGCTTCGACGCCGACGTACGCCACGCGCATGGCGACCGCGCGATCGATCTTGGCGTGCCGCGCGAGCGTCATCGCGGAGGTGTCCGGATCCTGCTCGGCGGCCTTGAATGCGGGAGAGCTCACGAGCTTCCCGGCGTCGCTCGCGAGCTCCGCGACCTGCTTCCCGTCGCTCGCGACGAACATCATCCACGCGACGGGGGCTGCGAGCGCCACCGCGCGGAGCTTGCGGAAGCGCTCGAGCTTCGGATCCGGCGAGAGCGAGAGCAGCGCGTCGCGCACGTCGGGCGCGTTCTCGATGGCGTCGCCGACGGAGACGAAGCGGCTCCGGCCTCCCGATCCGACTCCGGGCGTGGCCGCCGGCGTCGTCGAGACGAGGACGTCGGACGTCCAGTCGACCTCGGTCACGTCGGTCACCAGATGCGGTGCGTCGTCGGAATCGCCCGGGCGGATGACGTAAAGCGAGCGTAGGCGGGGGGGGGCGGGAGCCCCTGCGTCATAAGCGTCCCCCGCGTCCGACATCACGACGACGCTAACCCAAGGCGCACACGAATTGGGCTAAGATTCGTGCGTCGCTTCACCCCTTCGAGGTCCAGAAGATGATCCGCTCCTCCTTGCGCCTGCTCTCGTCGTTCGCGATGGTCGTCTTCGCGGCGTGCTCCAGCTCCGGCAACACGACGCCGGTCGACTCGGGGACGACCTCCGAGGGTGGCGTCGGCGCCGTCACGCCGAAGAACGCCTACTGGTGCGGGACGGTCGACCCCGCGGGCTGCGCGTCGGTGAACGTCTGCGGCACGTGCGTCGCGAATCCGCCCGGTGAGCTGACGCGCACGAGCGACACCAAGGAGTACAAGGGCAGCGGCCCCCCCGACGTGTCGTGCTTCGACGCGACGAAGCCACCGCCGGCGAAGGGCACGTCGAAGAACGTGAAGATGTCGACGTAGCCTTTCATCGTCACGTTCTTCGACGTGCCCTTCGCCGGCGGTGGCTT
>JBKJQC010001214.1:0-5683 GCA_046593995.1 Polyangiales bacterium | reverse complement strand
TGTCCGAAGAGCTGGCTCTCGACGAGGTTCGGCGCGATCGCCCCGCAGTTCACCGCCACGAAGGGACCGGGGCGCTTCGAGAGGTCGTGCAGAGCGCGCGCGAGTACCTCCTTGCCGGTGCCGGTCTCGCCGATGAGCAGCGTGGAAAGCGGCGACGCGCCCACCCGCGAGAGGCGCGCGAGGCGGTGGGCCAACGGCGGATCGAGCGTGGCCAATCCCACGGGTGTCGCGGCGAACGCCGCCGTGTCGAGATCGGTGCTCTTGCCGCCTTCCGCGCTCTCGATCTCGCGATAGACGAAGAGCGTCTGACCGAGCTCGAGGACGTCGCCGTCACGGAGACGCTCGCCTTCCTGCGCATCGTTCGAGACGGGCAGCCGATTGCGGAGCGTGCCGTTCGTCGAGTTGGCATCGGCCACGCGCCACTCCCCGTCGCGCCGGAAGAGCAGCGCGTGGGTCGCCGACATGCGCGCGTCGGGTACGGTGACGGTGCGTGCTCTCCGGCTCGCTCCCTCGACCGCACGGGCCGCGCCGCGTCCGACGGAGACCTCCTCGACGCGGTCGAGCGACACGCGTAGCCCACCGGCTTCCACGCGCGCGCCCTCGACCACGAGGAACAGATACGCGTCGATCCGTGGGGCGCGTGCGGCTTTGCGCGACGTGGGCTCGGTGACCTCATCACGGACCATACCCCATCCTAGCGCCCATCCTAGCGCTCAGAAGCGGCCGAGCAGGCTCACGCCGAAGGGACTGGCGTCGATCCACGCGGCGCTCTTCGACTTCGACTCCGCGGGCCGATCGAGCACGAACCACGTCACACCGCCGACGACGAGTCCGGCACCGACGAGCGCCGTGCCGAACGCGACGGTGTCGAGTCGCTCGATAGAGCTCCTCTCCGATGCGCCGTCCGGGCATCCTCCCGCGCATCTCGCCTCGAGGTCTCCGTATCGCGCGTTTCCGACGAGCCGCAGCACCCCGCTCACGGCCAGCGTGGCGACGCCGACCCCCACGAGGATGGGACCGGCGGGGTTCGCCTGCACGCTCCTCTCGCGGGGCGCGTCCAGCTCTCGCGACAGCGGACGATCGCGTTCGAGGACGATGACGACGTGAGCTTCGCCGCCCGCAGGGGCCTCGATCTTCGACGTGAAGGGGAGCCACCCGGGAGCACGTGCCTCGACGACGATCGGGCCTGGCGCCACGGCGACCGAGCGCCGCCCATCGCCGCGACGTTTCCCCGCGACGTCGACGACGAGGCCCGCCGGCCGAGGAGTCGGGACATCCCAGCTCACGACAGCGACACGCGCACGGAGATCCGCGACCACGGAGCGGCAGCCCACCAGCACTGCGTCGTGGTTCGGCGACGGGGCCTCGGTCTCGGCGATCTGCAAGCACTCGCGCGCCGTGTCGTACGCCTCGGGGAGATACCCGAGGTGCTCGTGCTCCTCGGCGATGAACAGTAGCAGCGAAGCCGTCGCGCGCATCGCCCGTGCGGCCTCTGCGCGCTCGAGGGCACGCGCGTGGTCGTTCTCGGCGCGCGCTCGGACGGCCTCGTCGATGAGCGCCTTGCGTGCAGCGGTGTCGTCCGCGGACGCGAGGGTCGTCCGCACGAGTGCCCCGACCAATGCGACGACAGCGAGGATTCTGCGGTTCATTCGGGCACGTATTGCGGGCGCGGGGAGCTCTTGGTCGTCGTCGCGCTCGTGATGGGCGCAGTCGCGGGAGTCGACGACGTTGGATCCGAGACGACGGGCGCAGGCGACGTCGTCGCGACGGGAGACGGAGCGATCTGCGCGGGCTTCGGTGACGAGCTCCAGGGGTGTAGCGACGGGGGCGCGCTCGTCGAGGCCGTGGGGATCGCCTTCACGCTCGCGGGCACGATCGCCGTGGCAGGCGCGGTCATGCTGGACGTCGCGCTCGGGCTCGCGCTCGGCGTCGCGGTCGCCGTATCGGCCGCGGTGGTCGAAGCGCGCGGTGTGGCAGGTGCCTCGTGCGACGACATCGATCGCAGCGCGCTGCGCGTTCCGAGCAAGAGCACGACCGTCCCCGCCACGACACCGCAGGCCTCGAGCCAGCGGCGCCGGCGCGTCGACCCGATCGTGTGGTCGGGCGAACGCTCGCGACTCGGCACGTGCGCCTCGAGAGCGGCGAGCATCTCTCCCGCGTTCGCGAAGCGCTCCGATGGCCGCAAGGCGACCGCTCGCGCGATCACGGGCTCCCAAGCGCCGACGTCCACGCCGAAGCGAGCGGGTGTCGGGCGGCGGACGTCGAACACGAGCGCATGCGGCATCGCGTCGTCGTCGCCGTACGGCGAAGCGTCGGTCAGGATCTCGGTCAAGATGAGCCCGAGCGCGTGGACATCGGTCCACGGCCCGGTCCGCTTCCCTGCGACCTGCTCCGGCGCTGCGTAGCCGATCGAGTAGGCGCGAAACGCCTGCTCGGTGGTGGTGTGTCCGGACGACGTCTCCGGCTCGTCGTTCATCAACTTTGCGATGCCGAAGTCGAGCAGGCGGATGGAGCTGCGGCCGCTGCGCGTGGGTACGAGCATCACGTTGCTCGGCTTCAGATCGCGGTGCGCGATGCCCGCCTCGTGCGCCTCCGCGATGGCCTGGAGGACCGGCCGAAGCAGCTCGAGAGCTTCCGCCGGCGACCGTCCACCACCGCGAAGGCCACTGCGACGGGCGGTCAGCTCGTCGTCGAGCGTCCTACCCTCGAGCCACTCGAGCACCATCCACGGCACGGGCCCGACGGCGAGCTCCGCGATGCCGGTGTCGAGGATGGTGGCGATGTTGGGATGGCGCAGGCGCGCCGTCATCTGCGCCTCCTGCACGAAGCGCGCGAGCAGCTCGTGCCATCCGTCGACGCTGATCTCCGGACGCTGCTTCAACACCTTGATCGCGATCGGCTGATCGAGGGCTAGGTGGTGTCCCGCGTAGACGAGCCCGAAGCCTCCGGCGGCGACGACGTGGTCGACGCGGTACTTCCGATCGAGGACCGTTCCCGCGAGGCCGAACAGATCGGGAGCCCCTTCCTCTCGAGCGGGAGCCGCCGCCATCGCACCTGGTCCATAGCATGGCGGGGTCGTTCGTTCGACGCGGCTCGACGCGGCTCGGTTCGACGAGCGCGGAGGGGTCCTTGACCCGCGCGATGCGAGCAGCGCAGGCTGCCCCCACGATGAGACGTGCGTGGCACCGCAGCTGGCTTTCGTCCCTCGCGATCGCGGTGTGCCCAACCCTCGTCGCGGCGTGCAGTCGTGACTGGGGCTTTCTCGAAGCGACCGAGCGCGTGCCGGACACGGATTCGGCGGCGCTCGACGCCACCTCCGAGCCCGACACGCTCGATGCCGCAGGGCCCGACACGGTCGATGCCTCCGGGTTGGACTCGCCCGATGCGTCGGACACCCAGGATGCCTCCGCGACCGACACCCTCGACGCGTCCGTGGCCGACGCGCTCGATGGCTCTGCGCCCGACACGCCCGACGCTGCCCTTCCGGACACAATCGATGCCTCGGGGCCCGACACGCTCGACGCTTCGAGCGCCGACGCGTTCATCGCGCCCGACGCGACGGCCGATACCGCGCCGGACGACATGGGCGGGACGCCCGATGCGAAGGTCTGCTTGGTGTCGCCGGACAACCTCCTGAAGGATCCCTCGTTCGAGATCTGGTTCGGCGGCAGCTCGCCGGATTGGCAACCGAGGGGCGCGACGGGGCTGCTCACGCGGACGACGGAGAACGTCGCGCACTGCGCGTCCGCAGGCGTGTTCTCCGCCGGTGGTTACGCGAGCATCCTGCAGGTCGTGAAGATCTCTCCGCCGGTGCCACCCGATGGCTTCGTGACCGTACGCGCACGCGCGCGATGGGTGGCGGGCAGCACGAACCCCCCAGGGATCATCCTCACCTGGAAGACGTCGAACGATCTCGTCAACGCTGGCTCGCTCTTCTCGCCTTGGAGTGCGGGCTCGCCGTGCGGCGATGCGTCCGCGTCCAGCTCGTGGTGCGTTCATACGAAGGCACACCGAAACGACACCGGCGAGCCGATCGGCGAGGTCTACTTCCAGCTCGAGATCGACGCTCAGACGATCGCGTTCGACGACGCCGAGCTTCGCGTCGAACGCTAGATCGGCGCCGCCCTGCAACCGTGCGGCTGTTGCATGCAACGCGGCCGGCCCGTCAGATCGCGGGCAGCGCCACCTCGGATTCCGCACATCTCCCGCGATGTGGCTTCGGCTCGTCCTTTGCTGAGGGCCGGTACGAAGCGCGGTGTCACCGCGCCACCCGCACATCCAAAGGAGCTCGCCATGCGTCGTCTGCTGTTCGCATTCGCATCGTTCACTGCCCTTCTCTCCGGCTGCGCCGTCCAACAGGACGACGGGTCGGACGGTCAGACCGTCGAGCCGACGAACGAGGAGCAGATCGACACCGAGAGCTCCGCGCTCACGCAGACGCAGGTCCGAACCACGACCGGGCACTACGATCTCGAGTTCGTCGGCGATTGGCTCTATTGGACCGAAGGCGCCGACGTCAAGAAGATCAAGAAGGATGGCAGCGGCTATCAAGTGCTGTGTGCGGGCTGCGGAAAGCCCAGCGTGCTCACGGTCGACGGCACGCATGTCTTCTTCCTCGACATCGCCTCCCTGTCGGCACAGCGCATCCGTCGCGTGCCGGTCAGCGGCGGTGCAGCCGTCGATCTTGCCACCACTTCGAGCACCATCATCGGCACCGGGCTGTCGAAGGACATGTACAACGTCTACTGGGCGACCTCCGGCTCGATCCAGCGCGTGAGCAAGAACGGCGGGGCGGTCACTACGGTCGTATCGGGCATCGCGCCGGTCTCTATCGCCGTCGACAACTGGGACGTCTTCTGGACCGGCAACAACAAGGTCATGAGGCAGAGCAAGTCGTCGGGAACGATCACCCAGATCGCCGGGACCGGCTTGGGGACGAACCTCTTCGTCCACGCCGGCCGGAACATGATCTTCTGGAACGAGGGCAGCTCGCAGATCCGCGGCTGCACGCGGTACGCGACCGGCTGCATCCGGTTCTCGAACATCGAGACGAACACGTCGTCGACCTCGATGACTGCGGACTACGACTACATCTATTACACGCAGTGGCCGTTCTCGAGCGGCTATCCCAAGATCAAGCGCGTCAGGATCGCCAACCCCACGTATGGCGCCACGACGCTATACACGCTGCCGATGTTCACGTCCCCCGACGACATCCAGATGGGTCTGAACGAGTTCGTGTGGGCCGACTCGCGCGGCTTGTGGAAGAGCACGAAGCAGTAGTCGGTGCAGTGGCCATCGGTCTGCCGTCGGTCCCGGGCTTCGGAGCCCGGGGCCAACCCGGCGACGTCCGGAAAACCGCGCCTCGCGGACGCGCGGTGACAGCGTCCGCGGGTGTCCACTTGGGCTATGGTTCGTCGGGCGCGCATGACGAAGCTCCCGCCGACCACCCTCCCGTCCCGTCCGGAGCGAATCGCGGCGCTGCGCGATCTCATGGGCAAGCCCGATCCCTCGGTGCGGCACCTCGCCCTCGGCATCCGGGCGATCACGCACCGGCAGTTCGACGTGCATGTGCTGCCGCTGGTGCAGAGACACTGGCCAGCGATCCTCGGGACGCCGTTCGCGACGAAGCTTCGCATCGGAGCCTGCGATCTGTACGCGTCTGCGCCGTACACCGCCCTGT
>JBKJQC010000350.1:0-6854 GCA_046593995.1 Polyangiales bacterium | reverse complement strand
CCACATCGTGGGCGCGAGCCCGGCGATCCGCGCGGTCTACCAGCTCGTGACCCGCGCCGCCGCGACCGATGCGACCGTGCTCCTGCGCGGGGAGACCGGCGTCGGCAAGGGGATCTTCGCGCGCGCCATCCACGCGAACTGCAAGCGGAGCGACGGCCCGCTGGTCACCGTCGACTGCACCACGCTCCCGGCGCTCCTGGTCGAGAGCGAGCTCTTCGGACACGAACGCGGCGCGTACACCGGCGCCGATCGCCGCGTGCAGGGGAAGGTGGAGCTCGCGCGCGGCGGCACGCTCTTCCTCGACGAGGTCGGCGATCTCCCTCCGGCGGCGCAGGCCAAGTTGCTCCGCTTCCTGCAGGATCGCGCGTTCGAGCGCGTGGGCGGACGCGAGACGCTCCACGCGGACGTGCGCATCCTCGCAGCCACGCATCGCAAGCTCGAGGAGCTGGTCGCGAAAGGGGAGCTGCGGGAGGATCTGTTCTATCGGCTGCGGGTCGTCGAGATCACGATCCCACCGCTGCGCGCCCGCGGCGGCGACGAGATCGAGGCGCTCGCGCGACACTTCCTCGATCACTACTGCCGGCGTCACGACCGCTCGCTCCGCCTCGGCGGCGACGCCTTGCGCGCGCTCCGGGAGCACCCTTGGCCCGGCAACGTGCGGGAGCTCGAGCACGCGATCGAGCGTGCCGTCGTCGTGGCGCCCGGTGCGATCATCGAGCCGGAGCAGCTCGGCCTGCTCCCGGCGCACGTCCTCGGACGCCGCTCGCTCGGCCCGCCGGCGAGCGCGCCCGCCGTCACGGACGGCGTGACCCTGCCGCTCGGGCTCCCGCTCGAAGAGGTCGAGCGACGCTACGTCGAGGCCACGCTCGCCGCGCAGGGGGGGAACCTGACGAAGACCGCGGAAACGCTCGCGGTCGGGCGCAACACGCTCAAGCGCAAGGTTCGATCGGCGACCGATCCGTCACGCCCGCGCGCCCCGATTCGCGGTAGTACAAGGAAGCCATGAGCTACCTGTTGGTCGGGAACCCGAGCGCGCAGAGCGGGAAGAACGCCGAGCGCATCGTGCAAGCCCGCGCGCTCCTCGACGGCGCGTCGCTCGGGCACGCGTTCCTCGCGACGGTCCCGGCCGGCGGCACCGTGGCGGTCGTGCGCGACGCGCTCCGCGATCCTGCCATCGACGTCGTCATCGCGATGGGAGGGGACGGCACCTTCGCCGAGGTCGCGAAGGGCCTCCTCGCCTCGGGACGCGCCGAGAAGGTGCGCATGGCGATGCTCCCGACCGGCACCGCGAACGATCAGGGGAAGAGCTTCGGCTTGATGGCCACCCCGGACGCGCTCGCGCGCAACGTCGACGTGATCCGCGAGGGGCTCGAGACGCGGCTCGACGTCGGCCGGATCGCGGTGCTCGACGATCACGCCCGCGTCTTCCGGGAGGACCATTTCTTCGACAGCGCGGGCGTCGGCATCAGCCCGCGCGTCCTCGCCCTGCGCAACGAGGACCGGAAGCAGATCGAGGCGATCCCGCTCGTGCGCGACATCTTCCGCGATCACATCGTGTACGCCGGCGCGTTCTTCCGCACGTTCGCCGAGTCCTACGTGCAGGATCAGAAGTTCGACGTCCGCGTCGTCGTCGACGGCGAGCCGCAGGAGTGGAAAGGCCTGACCGACCTGGTGGTCAAGGCGACGCGCGTCTACGGCGGGATGTGGGTCTTCGATCCGACCTCGCGCCACGACGACGGCCTGTTCGAGGTGGTGCCGTTCGTCGGGAAGCGCGACTGGATGAGCAAGGCCATCGTCGCGCTCGACCCCACGGGCGGTCTCGCCGAGGGCCTCGCCGAGATCGGCGTCACCCACAGCACGCACGTCCGCGGAGAGCACATCGAGCTCGATCTCCACGCCCACGACGGAAACCTCTCCGCGCAGCCTCTGTTCGCTCAGATCGATGGAGAGGAGCTCCCCCTCCCCGCGTGCGAGCACCCGAAGATCCGCATCCAGGTCCTCGCGCGCGTCCTCCGCCTCGTCGTCCCCCGCGAGCACGCGTCCTGAGCGGCCATGAACGCGCCGCTCTTCGTCCTCGTCGCGAGCCTCGCCTTCGCGACGAGCGGGCCCTTGGCGCGCGTCGCACGGCCGGCCGATCCGCTGATCGTCGCGTGCGGTCGCGTGCTCCTCGCGGGGCTCGTGCTCGTCGCGTTCGACCGAGCCTCGCCGCGCGGCATCGTGCGCGCGTGGTCGGGCGCGGACGCTCGCGCGCGCGGCGCGGCCATCCTCGGCGGCGCGCTGCTCGCAGCGCACTTCGGCTGCTTCCTGGTCGGGCTCGACACGACGTCCTTGCCCGCTGCCATCGCGCTCGTCTCGCTCGAGCCGCTGAGCGTCATCCTCTGGGCCTGGCTCCTGCACGGCGATCGTCCCACGCCGGTCGAGGGCCTCGCGGTCGTGCTCGCGACCATCGGCGCCGTCGTCATCGGACAGGGGGCCGGCAAGGGCGAGCACCGGCTCTTCGGCGATCTCCTGGTCGTCGCCGCAGTGGCCCTCTACGGCGCGTACGTCGCCGTCGTCCGCGCGACGCGCGCGTCCTTCGCGCCACGACAGACTGCGGCCGTCGTGTATCTCGTCGCAGCGCTCGTGCTCGTCCCGGCCATCGCCTTCGCCCCAGCGCGCGTCGGCACCGTGCAGTGGCCGCTGCCGGTGAACGCGTGGGTCGCGATCGTCGCGCTCGCGGCAGTACCTACGCTCATCGGGCACACCCTCGTGCAGACCGCGTCGCGCACCTTTTCGCCTTCGACCGTCGCGCTCGTGTCGCCCGGCGAGACCATGCTCGGCATCGCGATCGCAGCCGTCTTCATGCACGCGCGCCCGAGCCTCGTGGAAGGCGCGGGCGCGCTCGTCATCGTGCTCGGTGCGACGCTCGCGATCAGGGAGGAGTCGAGGCGCACGGCGGCGTGACGCAGGCCCAGCGGCCGTCGTCGGCGCAGAAGCACTGACTCTGGCAGGTGGATCCCGGCGAGACGACGTACTGACACGACGTGCCTCCGGGCGAGGAGCACATCGCGCCGCTCACGGGCTTGGTACCGGGGCAGCTCGGGTTGCACCCCGGCTGCTTGATCTGCCAACCGGCGCTCGGATCGCAGTACCCGTAGGCGATGGAGCCGCACCCGTTGTTCCACGCGCAGTCCCGCGACGTCGTGGAGCACGCGCTCCCTTGCATGGGCATCGTCGTCGGACAGGACGCGCAGGGCTGCTTCGACACCTGCCAACCGGCGCTCGATCCCGGTCCGGCGCAGTACGCCTTGTCCTGCGAGCCGCACGAGTTGGTGTAGTAGCAGGGGCCTTCGGCGGGGCAGTAGCTGCCGGGGCTCGGGAGCGTGGGCGGACAGACGAGCGGCTGCGTGCACGGTCCGGGCTGGATGTTCCAGGTGTTCATCGAGCTGCAGTAGCCGTAGTTCGAGCCGCCGCAGCCGTTCTTCCACTCGCACTTGATCGGCCCGGCGCAGAACGACCCGGAGGGCGGCTCGTAGAGTGGGCAGGTCGGCGTGACGCACGGTCCCCTCTCCGACTTCCAGTACGACATCGGACCGCCGCAGTAATACGTGTCCGTCCCGCCGCAGCCATTCGCGTACGAGCACTTCGTCGCGACGTTGCACCCCGCGCCATCCGAGGGACGCGACGCCGGACAGCCGCCCGCGCACGGCTCGCCCTTCGTCAACCAGTACTGCTTGCCGCCGGGATCGCCGACGCACTGCGCGGCGATCTGGTTGCCGCAGCTGTTCGAGTAGCTGCAGTACATGCCGACCGACGGGCAGGGCGAGTAGTCGGACGGCGTGTACGCCGGGCACGGAGGAGGAGGCGGAGGCTCTGCGTCCGGGCAATAACGCTCGGTGCATGCCCACTCGCCATCGGTGACGCACTTGCACTCGTTGCAGCCGTCGGAGCATGCGGTGCCGGGCGAGCACGCGCCCCAGCCACAGCCACCGGGGCCGGCGTCGGGCTTCGGATCGCCACCGTCCCAAGGCTCCCAACCGTCGGTGGCGCCGCCGTCCGGCTCACCTGACTCGGACCCGCCGCCGTCACCCGGCGCGCCGCTGTCCTCGCCGCCGCCGCCGCCACCTTCGCCGCCGACCTTGCCGCCGCACGCGACCAGTACGAGCGTCGACGCGACACACATCCCCAAGCTCAGACGACGAAGCCAAGTCAGCGCCATACGCCCGAGGATAGCATCCGGATGAATCTCGCCCAGGAAACGACCACTTCTTCGCTCCTTCGCGCGTCCGCCCTCGACCTGGCGGCCCGGATCCGGCGCCGCGAGATCACCTCGCGGTCCGTCGTCGAGACGCACATCGCCCACGCGCGGCGCGTCAACCCGACCCTCAACGCGATCGTGCGAGACCGCTTCGACGCTGCCCTGCGCGAGGCCGACGAGGCCGACGCCCGCGTGCGCTGCGGAGAAACGCATGGGTCCGAGCTCCCGCCGCTCCACGGCGTGCCGTGCACCATCAAGGAGGCCTTCCGCCTCACCGGGATGCCGAACAGCTCGGGGCTCGTCGCGCGCAAGGACGTGATCGCCGACTCCGACGCGACGGCGGTGAAGCGACTCCGGGCGGCGGGCGCGATCCCGCTCGGCGTGACCAACATCTCCGAGCTCTGCATGTGGATGGAGAGCTCGAACAAGGTCTACGGACGCACCAACAACCCCTACGATCCGAAGCGCACGGTCGGGGGATCGTCCGGCGGCGAGGGCGCGATCGTCGGCGCCGGTGCCTCGCCGTTCGGCCTCGGGTCGGACATCGGCGGATCGATCCGCATACCGGCGTTCTTCAACGGCGTCTTCGGCCACAAGCCGACCGGCGGGCTCGTGGCCGGCACGGGCCAGTTCCCGATGGCGGAGGGCGCATCGATCCGATACCTCACGAGCGGTCCGCTCTGTCGTCGCGCCGAAGATCTCGAGCCGCTCCTCCGGATCCTCGCCGGCCCCGACGGCCAGGACTCGGGGTGCACCGGCGAATTCCAGGTCGGCGATCCGCGGTCGGTCTCGCTCGAAGGGCTCGAGGTCCTGAGCGTCGAGGGGAACGGAATCCTCGCGCCCGAGCCGTCGCTCGTCGCAGCACAGCGACGCGCCGCGAAGCACCTCGAACGACGCGGCGCGCGCGTCCGCATCGGTCGCATCGAGGATCTGAAGCACTCGCTCGACGTGTGGTCGTCGATGTTGGCCGCGTCCGAAGGGCCGACGTTCGCGGAGCTGATGGGAGAAGGCGTTCCGGTGCTCGCCGGCAAGGAGCTCGCGAAGTGGTTCGTCGGGAAGTCCGATCACACGCTGCCGGCGATCGCCCTCGCGCTCCTCGAGAAGCTCCCCGCGCTCCTCGGCGACCGCGCGCAACACGCGATCGACATCGGCACCCGGCTGCGGGCGACGCTCCTCCAGGAGATCGGTGAGGGGATCATGCTCTTCCCCTCGTACACGCGCGTCGCGCCGATCCACGGCACCGCGCTGGTGCCGCCGATCCAGTGGGCCTACACCGCGATCCTCAACGTGATGGAGCTTCCCGTCACGCAGGTCCCACTCGGCCTGCACCGTGGCCTACCGGTCGGCGTGCAGGTCGCCGCCGGGCACGGACGCGATCACGTGACGATCGCGATCGCCCTCGAGCTCGAGCGCGCATGCGGCGGGTGGATCCCCCCGCCCCGCTGGTTCACGCGCTGAGCGACGCTGTCGCTCGCGGCGAGCGCCGCCAGCGGCAGCGCGACCCGTTCGGATTTCGACGATTCGCGAATGGACTCGAAATTTTTCGAATCGGCAATTACGAAGGCCAGCTAGCGTGGACGACGGGTCAGCACACCTGCTGCTGCGCAGGCGATGGGGGGATCTTTTGCTCGACGTTCGCGTCACGCGCTCACTGGGGTTGGTCGTCGTCGTTGCCGGGTGCAGTGGCAAGGGCACTGCGCCGGACACCTCGAACGGCTCGAACGTCTCGAATGTCTCGAATGTGACAGTGGCTTCGATCGATGCCGCTCGGCCTCGCGATCGTGTCCCTCTCGCATGGTCGGCCGGCGTCTTCACGAGAGGCGCGAAGGTCGCCGCTTCGAGCGCGATGCTGCAGGCGACGGCGCCGAGGCGTGCTGCCGGCGTGGTGCGCCTCACTTCGCCGCGCGACGCGGCAGCGTGGGTGGACGTGCGCGCGCTCGACGTCGCCGATGCGCCTGCGCAGACGAGCGACGACGCGCTGGTCCACGGCGGCGTCGCGACCGACAGTGATCTCGTGCGCGCGTTCACCTCCGGGGGGCTCGAGGAGTGGCGCGTGCTCCGGAGCAAGAGCGCGCCGACGACGCTGCGTTGGGAGCTCGTCGTCGGATCGATGATCGCCTCCGTGAGGCTGCGGAGCGGGTACGTCGAGGCGTACGACGCACGCGGGTACGTCCACATCAGCGGCGCACCGATTTGGGCGCAGGACGCGCGCGGCACTGCGGTTCCGGTCGAGACGACGCTCGAGCGGAACGATCGCGGATGGGTGCTCCGCGTCGACGTCCGCGCAGACGGGGCGGCATATCCCGTGGTCGTCGATCCTTCGTGGACTGCGGTCGCGCTGATGCCGCGCACGCGGTCCCACCACGAGTCGCTGCTCCTCCCGGACAATCGCGTCCTCCTGGTCGGCGGCATGGAGAACTGCTGCGGCGGCAATTTCATCGACGACGTCTACGATCCGTCGACGAACACGTGGAGGTCCACGTCGGCGCGCGACGCAGACGCGCGCACGCCACGCGCCTTCGTCCTGAATGCGTCGACGGTCCTGCTCTTCCGGACGAACATCACGGACGGGCAGGGAGGCGCGCGAGTGCTCGACCTGTCGTCGCTGACGTGGACG
>JBKJQC010000898.1:0-4063 GCA_046593995.1 Polyangiales bacterium | reverse complement strand
CCCACCCGCGATCGCTGAGATCCAGTGACGTGAACGATGGCGTGCGCGCGCAACGGCGTCGCGGCTGCGTCGTCGGATCGCAATCACATCGCAACCAGCCGTTGAGACCACCGTGTCGTTCACCTTGCCAATTTGACGTACGCTCCACGCGATGCCGACCCTCCTCGCTCGCACCGTCCGGGAGGTCTTTCGGAGAGAGCTCATCCCGACGCGCCTGCGCTGGTGGTTTGCCGCGGAGGGCATGGCGGATTGGTTCTCGGTGATGCGCGAGGAGCTCGCAGCGCATGGCGTCGACGAGGCCACGCTCGCCTCGGTGGCGCGGCCCATGTTCGAGCGTCGATATGCGATTCTTCGCGTCGCCTACCCATCGCTCCCAGACGATCCCCGCGCGATCGGCCTGACGATGGGCGCTCTCTATCGCATCGCCAGCTACCCGAGCGCGCGTTGGATTTTCGAGCCCCTCGGCGGCGCACCGCGCACCTTTCGCGAGCACCTCGCGGCGGAGCGGGCCATCGCGGCCATCCCGCTCGACGCTCGGTGGAACGAGCTCACATGCCATCTCGGCGAGCTCCTCATCGCGATGACCGAGCGCCTGCCGCTGCCTCGCATTCGCCCCATTCTCGGCGACATCTGCTTCGCTTCGGGAGAGCGCTTCACGATGCGCATGCGAAGGGCGTTCGCGATGGAGGCGACCCCGAAGAACGCGCTCGAGCTGCTCCGCATGAGCGAGTACGTGTTCCGCGTGAACCCCCAGCACTGGGGTGAGAGCGACGCGACCGCAGGGTGGCTCGAGGGCACCGCTTGTCCCTGGTACGACGCCCCCGGCTGGAACGGCGCGCACTGCGGGATCTTCGGCCAGTTCCAGTCGGGGATCGCGGCCGGCTTCGGCCTCCGATATCACCTCACGACGACCATCCCGAAGAACGGCGGGCACACCTGCCGGATCGACGTGAAGCCGATCACGCTCGGCAAGAAGAAGCCGCTCGCAGAGGGGGCCACGTGATCGGCACCTTCGTCGTGGCCGCGGCGCGCGTCGTCGAGGAGCGCGTGCGGACGTCGCGCACGCTGCGCAAGGTGGCGCGGAGCGCGCTCCGAGTGGCAGCCGGGGTGTCGCGCGAGGCGCGCGACTACGTGCGTATCCGCGTGCGACGTATCGTGTGAGCTCGTCCTCGCACTCGCCTACTCGGCGGAGGTGCGCGCCTCGCCGTCCGAAGGCGGCTTGCCGTCCGGGTCGGGGAAGCGGCTGTGCAGCTTCACCGGCATGTTGTGCTTCTTCCGGAATCGCATGTTGAGGAGCTCGATGAGGAGCGAGAACGAGAGCGCGAAGTAGATGTACCCCTTGCTCACGTGCTGCCCCATCCCCTCGGCGATCAAGAGGACGCCGATCAGCAGCAGGAACGAGAGCGCGAGGATCTTCATGCTCGGGTGGTCGTTGACGAAGTCGCCGATCTTCCCGGCGAAGACCAGCATGATGATCATCGCGACGCCCATCGCGATGACCATGATGATCACCTCCTGCGCCATGCCGACGGCCGTGATCACGGAGTCGAGCGAGAAGACGATGTCGAGGACGAGGATCTGCGAGAGCGTCAGCATGAAGCCGCGCGACCGGGCCTTCTTCGCCGCCTCGGTCTCCTCTTGCTCCTCCTGTCTCTGCTCGTCTTCCGACTCGACCTCGAGCTTCTCGTAGATCTCGTGGGTGCTCTTCGCGAGGAGGAAGAGACCGCCGCCGATGAGGATGATGTCGCGGCCCGAGATCCCCTTGCCGAGGATGTGCATGAAGGGCTCCTTGAGCCCCATGATCCACGAGAGCGTGAAGAGCAGCCCGATGCGCACGATGAGCGCGAGCGAGATGCCGAGCTGACGCATCCTCTTGCGGTCTCGCTCGGGCATGCGCCCTACGACGATCGCGATGAAGATGATGTTGTCGATCCCGAGGACGGTCTCCATCGCGGTCAGCGTGAGGAGGCTGATCCAGGCTTCGGGTCGGAGGAAGATCTCCATCAGCCGGCGTTCCTCGCGCCGCCGCGCGCAGAGGGTCGGGAGCGTGCTTCGCGTGAGGGCGTCATCGGGGTTCGTCCTTCGATCCCGCCGCGCCGCCGTTGTCGCGCGAGCTCGGCAGACGTCGGCTCGTTCGGACAGCACGAGCACGAGGGCGCCCTGCCGATGCCGCACTTGTCAGGTAGCCCGTCGTGCACCATTCGGAGCAGTACTGTACCGCGTGCGGGCCCCGAAGTACTGCTCGTTCGAGATGCGCACGGCCGCCCGAAACTTCGCTCCGTTCGTCGCGCTCGCGATCGCCTTCGTCGTGGGGTGCCCGAAGGAGCACGGCGACGCACCGGCGCCGGCCGCGTCGCTCTCGGGGGGGAGCGTGCCTGCGGCGAGCGCTGCGCCCGGGACCGTTGCGAGCGTCGCGCCCAGCGCGGCATCCATCGCGGCATCGGGCGCGGCATCGAGCGCGGCATCGAGCGCGGCATCGAGCGGTGCGCTCCCTACGGCGTTCGGTGCGCTCGCGGGTCGCGTGACCTTTGCGGGAAAGACGACGCCGCCGAAGGCGATCGATCACCCGGCGGATCCCGTCTGCGAAAAGGCGCGCGTGTTGGACCCCAAGGTCACCCGCGTCGGCAAGGGGGGCGGCCTCCTCGACGTGATCGTGCGTCTCGCGCCGGGCTCGGCGAAGGGAGATGCTGCGCTCGCGGGCAAGACGGTGATCAAGCAGGACGGCTGCTCGTACGAGCCGCACGTCACCGGCGCCGTCGTCGGCACCTCCGTCGAGCTCGTGAACCAGGACCGCACGATGCACAACATCCACGGCTTCCAGCACGGGACCGACACCACGGTCCTCAACTTCGGGCACGCCGCCGGCGCGCCGCCGATCCTGAAGCCGATGCCGAACGAGCCGATGATCGTGCGGATGAAATGCGACGTTCACCCGTGGATGACCGGGTACATCGTCGTCAGCGACCACCCCTACTTCGCAGCGACGAACGACGAAGGGAAGTTCACCATCGCGAAAGCGCCGGTGGGGACCTTCGAGATCGAGGCGTGGCACCCGCTCCGTGGCAGCAAGCGCGCGAAGGTGACGATCGTCGAGGGGCAGACGGCGCAGGTCGAGCTCTCCTTCAAGGATTCCGACAAGCCCTGAGTCTCGCGCGCGTCCGGAGCTCGGGTCTTGCCGCCGGCGACGCGCCTTGCCACGCTCGCGTCCGTGTCGAATGCGATCACGGATGGCATCCGTGTGACGGTGCGCAGCTTCTACGTCCCCGAGCAGTCCGCGCCGCGGGCCAAGCGCTACGTCTTCGCGTACACGGTACGCATCAGCAACGAAGGCAAGGCGACCGCGCAGCTCCGCACGCGCCACTGGATCATCACCGACGCCGACGGGAACATCGACGAGGTCCGCGGCGAGGGCGTGGTCGGCGCGCAGCCGACGCTGAAGCCCGGTCAGCACTTCGAGTACACGAGCGGGTGCGTGCTCCGGACGCCGCGCGGCAAGATGCACGGCACCTACCGCATGCACCGTGACGACGGACGGGTGTTCGACGCGACGATTGCCCCCTTCGACCTCCAGCTCCCGACTACGCTGAACTGACATGCTCGACGAGCCCCGCTACCTCCGCCTCGCGACCGAGGCGTTCAAGCGCATCGAAGACGCGCTCGAGGACGTCGATCCCGGCGTCGTCGATCTCGACGCGGGTGGCGACGTGGTCACCCTCACGCTCGCGAACGGCATCCGCTGCGTCGTGAACACGCAGCGCACGACGCGTCAGATCTGGCTCGCCGCACGCGCGAACGCCTGGCACTTCTCCTTCGACGAAGCATCGGGAACGTGGCTCGACGACAAGGGCCGCGGCGACGAGCTGTTCGCGACGCTCGGCCGAATCGTGAAAGAGCACTCGGCCGCGGACGTCGCGTTCTGAAGAGGTCCCGTCGCGCCCGGTGCGCGGCGGATCGCTGTGCAGCGCATCCCGCCGCGCTGACGCAGGGTCGGGAAATTCACCCTCCCCCGCCCCCTCCCGGAGGGAGGGGCTCCTTCCGACGCACGTCGGTTGTGACGCGCTGA
>JBKJQC010000869.1:0-5312 GCA_046593995.1 Polyangiales bacterium | reverse complement strand
GATCGCGAGGGCCGGATCCCACGTGGCGGTGGCCGCGGTCTTCTGCGTCTTCAGCTCGTCGAGGATCGAGGCGAGCTTCGCGCGCGGCCCGGACCCGATCCCGCAGCGCGGTGCGCCGGGGTCGAAGTCGGGCTCGAGCCCGTAGACCTTCGTGCCGGCGGGGAGCTCGAGCCCCTTCCGCGCCTTCGGGCGGATCGCCGTGCGCACGAAGGCGATCGGGTCCTCGCCCTTCGGCCCCTTCACGCCGAGCACCTTCGCGGCCTTTGCGTCCTCGATCGCGGCGCGCGCCTCGCCACCCTCGGCGAGCATCACCGCGCGCTCGAGGTACTTCTTCCCCTTCGCGTCGGCTTGCGAGCCGAGGATCTGGCGCGAGAGATCGATGAGCTTGGTCTCATCGAGCGCGAGCGCCTCGCGCGGCGTGGCCTCGGCTTCGGCCGACGGTGAGGTGAACACCTCCTTCGATCCGTCCGCCTCGCCCTTCACGGTGCGGACGATCGCCCGCACGGCTACGTCCGCCCCACCCGTGGCAGCAGAGCCGATGACCTGCGCGCCGTCGCTCGCCCACGTCGGGAGCCCCATGCGCGCGACGCGGATCCAGCGGTGCCCCGCGTGGTCCACGGCGACGAATCCGCTGCGCGGCGTGACGACGAGCGTCACGCGCTTCTTCGCGTCGACGGTGCTCACGACGTCGATCGACGACGCCTTGCTCCCCTCGCGGATCCACATCTCGACGCCGGGCGCGGACGCCTTCTTGTCGAAGCCGAGCGTCGGTGACGTCGACGCGAGCTTCGGTGCTCCGATGAAGCCCCAGTGCGCGCCGCACTGCGCGGCATCGGGGCGGATCGCGTAGACGTGTCCTTCGCCGCCGTCCTTCCGGGCGACGCGTGCGGTGCCGCTCTTGACGAGCACGTGCCACTTCACGAGCGGCGAGGACGGGTTCGCGCTCAGCGCCTCGCCGTCGATCTCGAGCTTCAGCGGCGCCTTCGCGCCTTCACAAGAGACCGCCGCCATCAGCTCGATGGTCTTCGCGCCGCGGAAGGTCGTCGTCTCGAACGTGGCGCCCTCGGCGGTGAGCTCCGTCCAGGGCTCGTCGGAGGCCGAAGCGCATCCCGGCGACTCGAGCTTGTCGAACAGGAGCGAGAGCCAACGCTCCCCGCTCTTCTCCCCCTCGGCCGCCTTGCTCGCGGAGACGACCCAGCGAGTGCCGCGCGCGGTGCCGCGGAGCCACGCGGCGCGCACGCCGTCGTCGACGAGTCGCAACGCTGCGTCACCGAGCTTCTGGAGCGCCGTCTCGTCGCCGAGCGCCGCCGCGAGCTCGAGGCCCATCATCGGATCGTGGGGACCGCCGCGCGCGAGCTCGTCGGTCACGGCGAGCGCCTTCGGATCGAGCGAGGCTGCCCACTGCGCCCAGTCGGGCGCGGTGTCCTCACCGTTCAGCGCCTTCGTGATCGCGCACAGGGTGCTCGCCCCCACCTGGGCAGCGCACGCCTTCTTCGCGATGCGGAGCTGCGTCGACTCGCTCTTCACGCCCGACACGGCGTCGCCGACGTGCACCACCGGCTTCGAAGCGGTCGCGGCGACGTACGCCTGGCCGCCCTTCGCCTCGACGCGATAGGTGTGCTTGCCCGGCGGGACGTGCACGACCGCCCGACGGAGGGACGTGACGTCCGCGTGCTCGCTCGGCGACTGCGGGGTCTCGGTCCGCGCTTTGTGCAAGTGCGCGACGGTCCCGGCGCTCGTCCCGCGTTCGCGATCGCCTTCCATCACCCGCAGCGTGACGGTCTCGTCGTCGTCGCCGCGCACGCCGAACGACCACACATGGAGGAGGCGTGGCCCCTCGACGGTGAACGACATCGGATCGGACGGCGTGACGAGCCAGGTGTTCCGGATGCCGCTCTGTGGCTTCGTCTTGCGCCCGGCGCCGCCACCGTCGGGCTCGAGGAGGTCGTCGTAGAAGTAGGGGAACCCGGCCGGGGGACGGAGCGCGCGGAGGGCACGCAGACCGATCACGCGACGGATCGCGTGCGCGCCTTCGAGCGCAGTGTCCTTGTCCTTGGCTTCCTCGACGGCCTTCGCGAGCACCGCGTCGAGCGCGGCGATGACGGTGAAGTCGACGCGCTCGGGGGGCGCGACGGCGGGGAAGGGCGCGGGGAGCGGTCCCTTCGCCCACTTCAGCACGTGCGACTCGAGCTCGAACCACGCATATCCCGGATCCACGGCACGAGCGATGTGCGCGCGGATCACGGTCCCCTTCGGCACGAGAATCGCCGCTCCGAGCAGCGTCCCGCGCACGACGATTGCAGAGTCCTTGGGCGTGGACCGCGACCAACTCTCCGCGTGTCCCGTACCGGACCGAACGCGCTCACCGATCTCGACCTCGCCGACGGTCTCGTCCCGCACCGTGAGTCGAACGACCTCGCCGCCACGGATCCGGATCTCCTCCACCGGACGACCGCGGTCGTCGACGCCCGAGAGCATTTGCGCCGGCGCCCAGTCCACCTGCGTGTCGACTGCGTGCGCGATCGGCGCGTTCGCGTTCTGCGTGCTCGAACCACACCCCGCAGAGAGGACGAGCGAGGCCACGATCACCGGTGCGATAAGGGGAAGTCGCTTCTTGTTACCGAACATTCACACACCCTCCAGGGCGTCCGCCAGCGTCGCGAGGACATTCGCGCGCAGCGTAGAGTTCTCGAGCAGGACGCGACGCATCGGCGCCGCCATTTCCACGTGGAGGAACTGACCTCCAGCCTCTCGAACGATCGAACCTTGCACGTTGGTCGTAGCCCCGAGCTCGTTCTGGTCCTCGGGGAAGCGAAGGATCGCGCCGTGCTGTTGATCGACGACGCGACCGAGCGCGAGGGATGCGCGCGAGACGATGGACTGGCCGGGGGTCCGGACGCCGGCGGACAGGACCATGGCGCCGCCGCTCTCGCGCTCGCCGAACCCGTGCACCTGGACCACGGTCCACGACGGAGCGTGCTTCGGCTTCGTCTTCAGGAGGCCGATGGTCGCCGCCTGGAACAGGGAGTCCTTCGCGTGCGCGACGTCGGCCGGCCAGTTGCCGCTCGCGTCCTTCGGCGCCGACTTGTAGCGATGCGCCGTCGAGATGAAGAGCGCCTGCCCGCGCGAGCGCTCGAAGAGCTCGCAGGCGAGAGGGAGCGTCCCTTCGTCGAAGAACGTGTGCGGCGCCTGCACCACGAGGCGCGAGGACGACGCGACGCGCACGACGTACGCGCCGCCGCCGCGCTTCTTGCCGACCTCGCGGACGAGGACCGCCTCCATCTCGGGGAGGTCGACGATCTCGAAGCCCGCCTTGCCGACGTGCTTCTGCGCCTCGGCTCGGTCACCTGCGACGAGCGCTTGGATCGTGTCGCGGATCGCGTGACGTTCGGCGTCGGTCGGGATGCGGTAACGATCCGCGTCGAGGCCGCCGTCGCGCGTCGCCTCGAGCGCGGCCGGGCACCGCGTGTCGAGCGCTTTCATCACGCCCTGCTCCTTGATCGTCGCGACCGCAGCGCGCACTTCGCGCGGGCGCGTCGCCCGACGCGTGCAACCGGTGACGGCGAGCACGGCGAGCACGAGAGCAAGGTGGAGACGACGAGGAGCTTCGGTTCTACGCATGACACTCAATCCTCCAGGTCGCCCTCGATCCAGTGCGGATCGGGGGGCGGCGCTCCGGGGAGCCGCGGCTTGGGCTGCCACGGGAGGTGCACCCAGGCCTTCTTGCCGGCGGGGGGCTCGAACGTGAGGACGTGATTGCCCGGGGCGAGGTCGTCACCGAGGACGACGACCGTCCGGACCTCGTCCTCGACCGCCATCGAGCGTGCGGTCGTGACGCGCTCGGCTGCGCCCATGGTCTTCCGTTCGACGACGTTGCCGTCGATCTTCGCGATGATTTCCATCTTCTCGTACGCGAAGAGCCGCACCGGCAGGACCAGCGCCTCGCCGTGGGGAACTTCGATCTCGAAGGCGACCGTCGTCGGATCGAAGAGCCGCTTGCCGCGGACGATCACGTCCGTCGAGTCGGGGCGCTTGACCCGGAAGCTCGGCGCCTTCGTCTCGGGCGGGATCACCGGGACGAAGCGGTGCGGCGTTCGGATCACGGTGCGCCCGTCGGGCGTCGCGTCGAACGCGGACATGTTCGAAGGACGGCGCGACACGAAGCCGCCCCACTCCTGATCGCCGAGCTTCGTGACCTTCGGGCCGGGAGCCTCCGCGGGGTACGCGGGGACGGGGCGGGGCGGCGCGGCGGGATCGAGCTCGGCGACGGAGACGTCGATCGGCTCGTCGGCCGGCGTGAGCGTGAGCGTGCCGTGCGGCGGCACGATGAGGTGGAACACCGCGCTCGACGTCGGCGCGACGTCGATGTGCTTGCCCTCGTAGCGCTCGTAGATCGAGCGCGTGCGGGTCGCGCGGAGCATGATCGATTGGCCTGCGGCGGGCGCCTCGGGCGGGGTGTCGGCGGCGAGCTTCACGGTGGGCAACCCCTTCGTGATCGTCGCGTCCATCACGATGGAGAACGCCTCGGTCGCCGAGCGCGGGACAGGACGGCGGGCGCTCACCCGGAGGACGAGCGGCTCGCTCCCCGCCACGACCACGACGGGGCGCGTCTTGGTCGCGCGGAACGCGCTCACGCGTCCGGAGGACTCGATCTTCGTCGGGTCGGAGGCGCGGAGCGCGAGAACGCCCGGCGACGAGCGCCAGAGCTCGATGCCCACCTCGTAGTCCGCGGGGACGTCGACCTTGATCTCGCCTTTGCCCTCGAGCGTGTCGACCCGACCGTCGGGGTGACGCACCGTCGCCACGACATGCGCGTCGGGATCCCCTTCGGCGCGGCCGAAGATGGTGACCTTGCCGTGCGCGACGACCGCGGCGCGCTCGTCGCCGCGGAGGTCGTAGCTCGCGAGCGCCGGATCGGCGTCGTGGACCTGACCTTCCTTGGGCGTGGCAGCCTTCGAAGGCGTCAGCGCGATGGCGCGCGTCGGAACCATCTTCGCGGCCTGCGGGAGCGCTGCGACACGTCGCCAGCGCGCTCCGAGGAGCATCGTCTGCTCGCTCTCGTCGAGCTCGTCCCATTCGAGCTCGCCGGCCTGGTGCGCGAGCCGCGCTCGTCCTTCGGGACCGAGGCGCGCAGGGCGCGCGAGGGCGTCCTGCTCGCGCACGGCCTCGCGGCGATAGACGCGGAGGACGACGCCGTCGGCGTCGACGATCGAGGGGAGGGTGATGCTGAGCTCGCCGATGCCGATCCCGTGGACGTCGACGTTGATGCCGACGGGATCGCCGATCGCGATGCCGTTGTCCTCCGGTGTCAC
>JBKJQC010000818.1:0-7110 GCA_046593995.1 Polyangiales bacterium | reverse complement strand
GGTCGACGGGTGCAGCGGTACCGTCGCCCGAGAGGTAGCTGCTCATGCCGCGTGTGATTCGCCTGCTCGTGCCGGCAAGTCTCGCGGCGTTCGTCGCGTGTAGCTCCGGCGGCCGTGAGGTCACGAGCGCGCCGACGGCCAGTGACGCGTCGGTCGCGGACGTGGCCGCGCCGCTCCGCGCGTCGGAGGCGATCGTTCGCGCCTTGCGGCAGCGCGAGGTGCGGGGTCTCGCGGCGAGCGAGCTCCTGCCGCCCTCGACCGTAATCCGTTTCGACGACTCGCCGATCGGCCTGCGCGCGATCGTCCCGCCCGCGCGCGGGGTCCACGAAGCGACGGTGACGCTGCCGCGCACCTCTGCGGGGAGCTTCCGGGTCGACGTCGGGGCCGCGCTTCTCATCGACGTCGCGCCGCGGTACCCAGGGCGGCGCACCGCGGTCCCCGCCGAGATCGCCGATGGTTACGCGGTCTACGTCGGCGCGCACGGACCGGGCACCGCGGCCGTCCATCGCGTGACCGCCGAAGGCACGGAGGACTACGTGTCCTTCACCGAGCGTCCGGACGACGAGCGGCTCGTGTACGACGTCCACATTGGCGACGGCATCGCGGGCCTGCGCCTCGTCGGCGACGCGCTCGAGCTGCTCGACGGTGCCGGGGCTCCGCGCCTGCGGATGGCGCCACCCTATGTGGTCGGGGCCGATGGCGAGCGGTTCGCCGCGCACGTGACGGTTTCGGGGTGCGCGGTGGACGAGAGCCCCGCGCCCCCTTGGAACCGCGCGGTCGTTCCGCCGGGCGAACGCACGTGTCGCGTCGACGTGCGCTGGTCGGGCGCGGCCTATCCGCTGGTCGTCGATCCCTCGTGGGTCTCGACCTCCGGCATGACGAGCGCGCGCTACTACCACACCGCGACGCTCCTCTCGACGGGGAAGATCCTCGCGGTCGGCGGTTCGAGTACCGCGTCCGCGCCGCAGATCACTGCGGAGCTCTTCGATCCGGTGACGCGCACGTTCGCGTCCACCGGCTCGATGGCCAGCGCGCGCTACTACCACGCGGCGGTGAAGCTCGACGACGGTCTGGTCGTCGTGAGCGGCGGATACTCCACGGGCTCGGCGTACACGCAGACCGCGGAGCGCTACAACCCCGCGACGGGCACATGGAGCGCGGCGGGGACGCTGCCCGGGATCCGCGGATATCACCGCGGGGTGCTGCTGCAGAACGGTAAGATCCTCGTGAGCGGCGGGTACAACGCGTCCGCCGCGATGAACGGCGGCGTCCTCTACGATCCGACGACGAACGCGTGGACGTCGACCGGCAGCATGCTCGGCGCGCGATACCTCCACGCGCTCGTGACCATGTCGAGCGGGAAGGTCCTCGCGGCGGGCGGGTACGGCTCGACCTATCTCGCGACCGCCGAGACCTACGATCCCACGACCGGCACCTGGACGACCGCGCCCGCGATGGCCGTTGCACGCTACTACGCGGCATATGCGCTCCTCCCCTCGGGCAAGGTCCTGGTCGCCGGAGGGAACAACGGGACGACGTTCGCGACGGCGGTCCTCTTCGATCCGACGACGAGCACCTGGTCGAACACGGGCTCGATGCTCACCGCGCGCTACGGCCACGACGCCGCGGTGCTGAGTGGGGGGCGCGTGCTCACGTCCGGCGGCGCGTCCGCGAGCACCCTCGCCGAGATCTACGACGCGGGTCTCGGCACGTGGAGCGCGGCGGTCCCGATGAACGTCGCGCGTGCGTACAACTCTCTGACCGCGATCAGCGGAGCGGCTGCGGTCGCCATCGGGGGGAGCGGCACGACCAGCCGCCAGACCGCGGAGGTGTACTCGGGCGCGGAGACGTGCACGACGGGCACGACCTGCACGTCCGGAAACTGCGCGGACGGGTTCTGCTGCGACACGCCGTGCACGGGCGCGTGCAATCGCTGCGATGTCTCCGGGAGCGAGGGCACCTGCAAGACGGTCGTCGCGGGCACCGCCGGGAGGGATCCCGCGTGCACGCCGTTCGCATGCGATGGCGCCGCGGTCGACTGCCCGACCTCGTGCACGACCAACGCGCAGTGCGATTCCGCCTTCCAGAGCGTCGGGACCGCGTGCGTCCCGAAGCTCGCGAACGGCGTCGCCTGCTCCGCCGGGACCGAATGCGCGAGCGGACACTGCAGCGATACGGTGTGCTGCAGCGCCGCGTGCTCCGGCGGCTGCGACGTGTGCACCGCGGCGCTCGGCGCATCGGGCGACGGGACGTGCACGACCGTCACCGGCGCGGGGACTCCGTCGTGCGCGCCGTACGTGTGCAGCGGCTCCGCGGGCAGCTGTCCCGTGAGCTGCTCGTCGGACACGAGCTGCATCTCCACGCACTTCTGTCAGACGTCCACCTGCGTGGTGAAGCGCGTCATCGGGACCAGCTGCACGACCGCCAATCAGTGCCAGAGCGGCAACTGCGTCGACGGTTACTGCTGCAACGACGCGTGCGCCGGGGCGTGCGATCGCTGCAACGTCTCGGGCTCGCTCGGCACCTGCAGCATCGTCGCTGCGACGAGCGCCGGCTCGCCGTCCTGCGCGCCCTACGTGTGCAACGGCTCGAGCGCGTCGTGCCCGCCGTCGTGCACGTTCGACACCGACTGCGCGTCGACTGCGATGTGCAGCGGTGGCGCTTGCATCTCGAAGCTCGGGACCGGCGTCGCCTGCAGCACGGGCGCGCAGTGTCTCTCGGGGAGCTGCGTCGACAACGTGTGTTGCACCACCACGTGCGCGGGGGCCTGCAACGCATGCTCGATCGCGGCGGGCGCCACGAGCAATGGCACCTGTGTGAACATCGCGGGCGACGGGGCTCCCTCGTGCGCACCGTTCCGCTGCTCGGGCTCGTCGTCCGCGTGCCCCATCTCGTGCACCAGCGACACGTCGTGCGCCACCGGGAAGTTCTGCTCCGGCAACACCTGCATCGACAGACTCTCGCCCGGCGTCGCGTGCACGCTCGGGACCCAGTGCGCGAGCGGCTTCTGCGTCGACGGCGTGTGCTGTGGCTCCGCGTGCGCGGGATCGTGCGATCGGTGCTCCGTCGCAGCGGGCGCGGCGGTCGACGGCACGTGCTCGTCGGTGACCGGAGCGGGCGCTCCCTCGTGCTCGCCCTACCTGTGCACGGGAGCTTCGCCGAGCTGCCCGGTGAGCTGCGCGAGCGACAGCGAGTGCGTCGCCGGGAGCTACTGCGCGTCCGGCGTCTGCACGCTGAAGAAGAGCAACGGATTCACCTGCGCTTCGGCGGTCCAGTGCACGAGTGACTTCTGCGCCGACGGCGTCTGCTGCAACTCTGCCTGCGATCTCGGTCCGTGCAATCGCTGCGATCTCTCCGGGTCTCTCGGCACGTGCCGCGTGGCGCCGCTCTCGAACCCGGGCGCGCCCGCGTGCTCGCCGTATTCCTGCGACGGCATCTCCAACGCATGCCCCACCGCGTGCTCGTCCGACGCGACGTGCGCCGTCGGCTTCGCGTGCGTCGCGGGGCAGTGCCAGCCGAAGCTCGCGATCGGAGTCTCGTGCGTCGCCAACGGCGACTGTCAGTCGGGCTACTGCGTCGACGGGATCTGCTGCGGTAGCGCGTGCCTCGGCGCGTGCGATCGCTGCGATGGGACGACGCCGGGCACCTGCACGCCGCGCGCAGCGGGCGCACCGGGCGTCCCGAGCTGCGCCCGGAGCTTCGTCTGCAACGGGACTTCGAACAACTGCCCGACGTCGTGCACCAACGACGCGCAGTGCTTCCCCGGCACGTTCTGCAACGCGGGCTCGTGTCTGCCCGCCAAGGCGATCGGGAACTCGTGCACGCGCGTCCGCGAATGCCAGAGCAGCTTCTGCGTCGACGGAGTCTGCTGCGGCAACGCATGCACGGGACAGTGTGCGCAGTGCAACGCGCCGGGCTCGCTCGGCACGTGCATCGCCGCGACCGGCAAGCCGGTCGGCGCCCGGGCCGCGTGCGCGGGTGACGGAGCGGCGTGCGCCGGCGTCTGCGACGGCGTCAACGTGCTCGTCTGCTCCACCCCGGGCTCGTCGGTGAGCTGCGGCGCGGCCGAGTGCGTCGACGACGTCCAGACCGAACCCGGCTCCTGCGACGGCGCCGGCCAGTGCTCGGGGAAGAAGACTCCATGCGCGCCGTATCACTGCGGCGCGACCGCGTGCCTGACCTCGTGCATCACCGCCGCGAACTGCGTCGCCGGCGCCGACTGCGTGGCGGGCAAGTGCGTCGGAGGCGTGACCGATGCGGGCGCCGAGGACGCGGGGCCCCTCGACGCCGGGCCCGTCGGGACGGACGCGCCCCTCACGCTCGACGACGGCTGCGGCTGCGAGGTCGCGGGCCGGAGCTCGCCGATGTCGCTCGCCGTCCTTGCGCTCCTCGCTCTGCCACTCGCGCGTCGTCGGCGTCGCTGATCGGTCCGGACGCGCGTCGCGGCACGGGACCCTCGACGTCGTGCCGATGGCGACCTCACGAAGAGAGCCGCGACGTTCGGAGCTTGACGTTGCGAGCCGGCGTCGTATAGTGAACAGTGTTCACGTGAAGCGTTCTTCCGCCCGTCGCACCGCAACGGCACCCCCTGGGCGCGCCGACGATACGCGTGAGCGTCTCCTCGCCGCGGCGCGCGACGTGTTCCTCGAGGCTGGCCCCGTCCACTTCTCCTTGCGCGAGGTCGCCCGGCGGGTGGGCGTCTCCGCCGCCGCCGTCTACCGCCACTTCGACGGCAAAGAGGCGCTCGTCGCCGCTGCGTGCACGGAGGGTTTCCACCTCTTCTCGGCGTATCTCGTGCGGGCGCTCGGCGCGCGCACGGCGCACGAGAGGCTCGTCTCCGCGTGCGAACAGTACCGTCGCTTCGGCATCGAGAACCCGCTCGACTACCGCTTCATCTTCATGAGCCCCGCCGAGGACGTCGGGAAGCCGCCCGCCGACGCACCTGCGACGCGGCAGGAGGACGCCGCCAGCCTGCCTCAGCACAGCACGTTCCGCTTCCTCGTCGATCGCGTGCAGGAGTGCATCGCGGCGCGCGTGCTGGCGAAGGACGATCCGGAGAAGCTCGCCGTCGTGATCTGGGCGCACTTGCACGGGCTCGTGGCGCTGCGCCTGTCAGGGCACCTCGATCTCGGGGCGGGCAAGGGCGGCGACGAGGCGTTCGCAGCGCTCTACCGCGACTCCGTGACGCACCTCCTGCACGGCCTCGCGAAGTGAGCGCGGTCGTCCCTTTTTTTTCTCTCGTGGTTAACGATGTTCACAATTGGTCACAGTCGGCAAGGAAGGAAGACAATGAAGACCCACAACGAGCGTGCGACGAGCGCTACGGCCGAAGACGTCGTCGTGTTCCTCATCGGCATGCGAATCAATCGGTGGTGGAAGGTGTGGCAATGGGTACGGGTGGCGCTCGGGATGCCGCGCATGTTGGGCGAGCTCACCGAGCACCCGGAGCTCGGCTTTCTCGGCGGCGAGTCGTGGTTCGGCCGCACGACGATCCTGGTGAGCTACTGGCGCTCGCTCGATCACCTCATGGCGTATGCAAAGCTTCGAACCGCGGAGCACCTGCCCGCGTGGCGCAACTTCAACAAGCGCGTCGGAACGAACGGGGACGTCGGGGTCTGGCACGAGACGTATCGTGTGCGCGCCGGCGAGCACGAAAGCGTCTACGTCAACATGCCCTCGTTCGGGCTGGGCAAGGTCAGAGGGCTCCGCCCCGCGCACGGACGACACGCGACGGCAGGCGGGCGACTCGGCTACGAGTCGCCGGCCGCGATCACGTCGACGGACACTCGGACAGACGTCGCCGTCGTCAGAGGATGAGGTCGATGCGAAGCGTGGACCCACGGACGGCTCGAGGTGCGGCTGTCTCGCTCGACGTGACTGCCCGCCGGGCCACGCGGGGCGCAGCGCGTCGTCGTGTTCGACGAGCGTCGAGGGTACGCCGCGCGGCTGCCACCCCCGGTGCGGAAGACGACGTTCTCGCAGAACACGACGCGCATCCGTGCGCGCGAGCGACGGCGGGGCCGAGTTCCTCCGCGAACGCGTCGCCGTCGGCGTGGCCTCCACCGGAGCGCTCGACCGGGGCTGCAGATCGTCGACGTGTACCCCGGCGCCGTGGTCCTGCACCTGCCGGATGCACCGCCGCGCAGGATCGCCATCCCGAGCCGAAAGCACGGCGCTGTCGACTGCGCTTCCTTCGACTACGACGAGCTCGACGAGTAGTCGGTCGATCGGACGGTTCTCGCAGACTCACTCTCCATCCATCGCATCCTCGACGCTGGTCTCGGCACCGTCGGCATCCGTCGAGCCGCCGGCGCTGGCGCCGGTGACGTCTCCGGAAGTTCCGCTGTCGGGGGCGCCCGCATCGGCCTTGACGGTGACGTCGGCTCCGCGCGGATCGTCGACGACGAACCATAGGTCCGTGGCGCAGATCTTCGCCGTGTCGTCCCTCACGCTACGCACGAACGACGCGGTGCCGCCGACATACTGCACGGTCAGCTCGCACGCACCGGCTCGGCGCGGCACGACTTGGTAGCGCGCGCAGCCAGGAACGAATCCTTCGGTGAAGTCGCGCGGCATGCACCGGATGCGTGCGTCGGGGCAGCTGCCGGCTCCGATGATCGCGGTGACGTGGACCTTGTCGGCCTCGACGACGATTCCGATCACGTCGCGCGAATCGGGGCACCGGGAGCATGCGAGCAAGGCCGCGACGCCGGCGAGCGCGAGTATGCTCGTTTGGCACCGCTCCGGACTTCGTCGACCAATCACCGTACGAAGTGTACGGTGGGTTCGTACGATCCGAGCCCGACCTCGGCGAAGGACGCGCGGACGTCTCGGACAACCCGCGGAAACGCGGCGTCACTCGTCGGCGAAGACTTCCTCGATGGACGAGGCGGTGACCGCCCGGCGGTGCCAGGTCACGAGCAGGGCGTGGTCGGTGCAGGAGCGCACCCGCTGTTCGTACGGCGGTGTGATCGCGAGCGCGCGCGCGGAGAGCACGGCGACCAGGGCCGCGATCGCTTCCGTGACACGGCCCTCGGCCACCCCGAGGTCGTAGCCGTAGTCGACGAGATCCTCGATGATGACCGGTTCCATCTTTGCTCGCTCCATGGC
>JBKJQC010000747.1:0-9403 GCA_046593995.1 Polyangiales bacterium | reverse complement strand
GCGGCGCACGCGTCGTCGCGCGCGACGTGAACGGCGCGCTCGTCTCGCGCGAGGTGGCGATCAGCGCCGCCGACGGCGTGTTCAAGCTCACGTTCCCGACGACGCGCAAGGCCGACGGCACACCGGCCACAGGTCAGTTCGGGCTCCGTGCCGACGCGACCGGCTATGCGACGTTCCCCGGTGGGCTCCGCATCGCCCTCCCCGTCGACGCCGCGGTACCCGTGAAGAACGCCGACGGAAGCTACGTGATCAAGAACGGCACGACGACGATCGGGCTCGATGCGCTCGAGAGCACGACCGGCCTCGGAACGGTGAGCGGCACCGTCAAGGCGGACAAGCCGGGCGGCACGCTGGTCGTGGCCGGCGGGGCGAGCGGCATCGCCGCCCCCGACGGGACGTACACCGTCTTCAACGTGCCCGCTGCGCCGCAAGAGGTGCGCGGCTATCTGCAGGGTCTCCAGCTCAAGCCCGCGCAGGTGACCGTCGCGGCCGGCGCAGAGTCGAAGGGCGTCGATCTCCTCGCGGACACCGCTGCGCTCGCCACCGTCACCGGCGACGTCAGCTTCGTGAACGCCGGCTCGCAGGAGACCACGATCGTCCTCGTCGTGAAGAGCACGTTCAACGTCAACCTCGCGCGCGGCGAGGTCCCGAAGGGGCTCCGCGTCGCGGTGAGTGGCGGAAAGTACACGTTCGAAAGAGTGCCGAACGGTACTTACGTCGTGCTCGCTGCGTTCGAGAACGACAAGCTGGTCCGCGATCCCGACTCCACCATCGGCGGGACGATGCTCCAGGAGATCACGGTCGCGGGGGCGCCGGTCACCGTTGCCGGATTCAAGATCACCGGCGCACTCGACGTCGTGTCGCCGGGCGCCAACGGGCCGGAGGCAGTGACGAGCGCGACGCCGACCTTCAGCTGGGTCGACGACTCGTCGGAGGACGGATACGAAATCCGCGTCTACGACACCTTCGGCAAGATCGTGTGGGACAAGAAGGACGTCCCGCGGGTCACCGGAGGTGGAAACGTCTCCCAGGCGTACGGCGGCGCGGCGCTGAAGCCCGGGTACTACCAGTTCCGCGCGCTCTCCTGGCGCGACAAGGCGGGCGGCGTCACGTACATCTCGTCGACCGAGGACCTGAAGGGCGTCTTCATCGTGAAGTGACCCCGCTGCCACGCGCTCGTGCGTACTGACGACTGAGAGGTCGCGAATCTTTCGCTCGCGTACACGCCCGCCAACAGGGAGGCGGCGAGGCGGGGAGTGAGAGGGAGGTCGAACATGTGCTGCCGCGCGCGAGCACCGAGGTTGTGGCCGCAACGGCTGACATGACGTCGTCGCAGCGCCCGGCAGACCCTCTGGATCTCCTCCCCGCCTCCCCGCCTCCCTGTTCATCGGCGGCGCCGGTCGAGAGAGAAAGTTCACGCTCTGTGACGACTGACGAGTGACGACTGACGACTGACGACTTGCTGAGGGGTGACACCCGGGTCGCGCTGTTGCACGAGAGCAACGATGTCGCCGGAAAAGCCGCCGCGGAACCGCGAGGTCTTCTGCAACCGCACGCTCAACATGCGGTCGATCAGGGCGATCGGCTACGACATGGACTACACGCTCGTCGACTACGAGGTCGAGGCATGGGAGCGTCGCGCGTACGAGCGCGCGCGTGACAAGTTCAAGGCGCTCGGTTGGCCCGTCGAGGGGCTCGAGTTCGATCACGGCGCGGTGATCCGCGGCCTGGTGATCGACACCGAGCTCGGCAACCTGGTGAAGGCGAATCGCTTCGGCTTCGTGAAGAAGGCGGTGCACGGCACGCGTGATCTCACCTTCGACGAGATGCGTAACACGTACACCCGCACGATGGTCGAGCTCTCGCAGCACCGCTGGGTGTTCCTCAACACGCTCTTCTCGCTCTCGGAGGCGTGCCTCTACGGCCAGCTCGTCGACCTCCTCGACGCGCGCAAGCTGCCGAAGACGATGGGCTACCGCGATCTCTACGAAGAGGTCCGTCTCACGATGGACGCGATGCACGTCGAGGGGGAGCTCAAGGCCGAGATCATCGCGAACCCCGAGAAGTTCGTGAAGCTCGATCCGGAGCTCCCGCTCGCGCTCCTCGATCAGCGCCACGCCGGCAAGAAGCTCCTGCTCATCACCAACTCCGAGTGGTCGTACACGTCGGCGATGATGACCTACACGTTCGACCGCTTCCTCTCGAGCACGTCGGAGACGCACGGCGCGGCGCTCGGCGCGGGACGCACGTGGCGCGATCTCTTCGACGTCGTCGTCGTCGGCGCGCGCAAGCCCGAGTTCTTCACCACGCGGAGCCCGTTCTTCGAGATCGTCACCGAGGAAGGGCTCCTCCGTCCGGTGGTCGGCGAGCTGCGGCCGCACACCGCGTACTTCGGCGGCAGCGCGCCGCAGGTCGAGCGACACCTCGGCATCTCCGGGGACGAGATCCTCTACGTCGGCGATCACATGTTCGGCGACGTGCACGTCACCTCGAAGGTGCTCCGCTGGCGCACGGGGCTCGTGCTGCGCGAGCTCGAGCAGGAGATCTCTGCGCTCGAGTCGTTCCACGACAGCGAGAAGCTGCTCTCCGACGGGATGATCGAGAAGGAGTCGCTCGAGCACGACTACTCGCACGCGCGCATCGCGCTGCAACGCCTCAAAGCGGGCTACGGCCCGCAGCCCGACGAGACGGCCGAGGTGCTGCACGAGCGCATCGCATCGCTCCGCACGCGCCTGGCGAAGCTCGACTCCGACATCTCGCCGCTCGCGAAGCAGGCGAGCGAGCTCGCGAACTCGCGCTGGGGGCTGCTCACGCGCGCCGGCAACGACAAGAGCCACCTCGCGCGGCAGATCGAGCGCTACGCCGACATCTACACGTCGCGCGTGTCGAACTTCCTCTACTCGACGCCCTACGTGTACCTGCGCACGCAGCGTGGCAGCCTCCCGCACGATCCGAGCACGCCCGCCGGACCGCCGCTCTCGCCCGCGATCTCGCGCCAGCCGATGAACGATTGACGTCCGGAAATGGAAACGATGCGCACGTTGCTCCTCGTCCGTCACGGCGAGACCGAGTGGAACCGTCTCGGTCGCTTCCAGGGTCACACCGACATCGCGTTGAACGACGAGGGGCGACGACAGGCGCGCGTTCTCGCCGCGGGCCTCTCCGGTCGCACGATCAGCGCGGTCGCCGCGAGTGACCTGAGCCGCGCGCGCGAGACGGCGCAGATCATCGCCGACTCGCTGGGGCTACCATTGGTGTGCGTCGACCACGCGCTGCGTGAGCGCTCGTACGGTGCGTTCGAAGGGCTCACGCGGGAGGAGTGCGCGGCACGGTTTCCCGTGGAGTGGGCCGAGCACCAGCGCGGTCTTCACGGTTCGGGAGCGTTCGATCCGCCCGGCGCCGAGCCGCGCCCCGAGGTGATGGCGCGCCTCGTCCGCGCGGTGACGCGCATCGTGACCGAGCACTGCGCGCTCGACTCGTCGATCGTGATCGTGAGTCACGGCGGCGCGATGCGTGCGTTCCTCGAGGCGACCGCCTTTGCGCGTGTCCCGCCGGTGCCGAACACCGCCGTGTACGAGCTCGCCTTCGCGGAACAACAATTCGGCGATCCGCGCCTCTGGTGACGCGTCCCCGGGATGCACCTCCCGCAGAGCAGATCAACTTCGCGACCCAATCGCCCGAAAAGTTCGTATCGAGACGCGCGCCTCTTACGCTCGACGCCGCTCACACGATGAACGGCTTCGACATCGTCGTCTCCCCCGAACACTCCTCGTCGTCTCACCGGACGGAGGGCAAACCGCGCGGTCGCGTGGTCGCCCTCCATCGAGACGGCGCGGTCCCACCCATGCCACAGCCCGCCGCGCCCACGCGTGATGGGCGCGGCGGTCGCGAACGCGAGGTGCTCGACATCGTCGTCGGAGGTGTGAACCTCACGGCGCGCGTCGAGCCCGATCAAGCGCCCTGCGTGCTCCGCGATCTCGCGCTCGCGGTCGTCGATCTCGCGTGCGGCGTCCGACGGCGCGCGGTCGTCCGCTTCTACGACGCGCCGTGGGAGCTCGGGCTCGAGCGCATCGATCCTTCCGACGGCGCACCGCAGGTCGCGCTCTCCGTGTTGCGCAACGGTCCCGCCGTCGAGGTGGCCGTCCACGACCGACGCACGAGCCTCGCCGACGTCATCGCGGGCACGCGCACCGCGATCGCCGCGATGCTCGGCGGTCTCGAGCTGGGCACGCGCAGCTCGCTCGCGGACGTGCTCGCCTCAGAGCTCTCCGCTGCGGCGGACACCCTCGCGACGATGCGCGTCGTGGCGGGGGCCAGCCACTCCGCGGAGGAGGTCGTCGCCGTCGCGGAGCCGGAGCCGGGCCTGCGGATCGCGTTCGCTGCCGAGCTCCCGATGCGGGTCGCGAAGCACCCGGTTCGGGCCTCGAACGGGGTCGAGGTCGCGGATCTGCACTCGCTCGTCGGCCGCGGCCGCATCCGCGCGATCGTGCGCGGTCGTACCAAGGAGCTCGGCGAGGTGCATACGTTCCTCGCGATGGAGAGCGCGGTCGAGCTCGCGCGCATCGTCCTCGACGCGTGGGAGCGCGGTCGCGCGCTGCAGACACGCGTCGAGCTCGGCGGACCGGTCCTCGGCGTCAAGCTCGAGCCGCAAGGCACGATGACGCTCTCGCTCGTCACGCGCACGCCCGAGCGCGCGCCTTCGGTGTTCCCCTCGCTCGAGGGGCCGGACTTCGTCGACGGCGTCGTATCGTTCGCGCGGGCGATGCTCCGCGCGATCGTCCGGCGCGATCGCAGCCAGGGGTCGAACCTGCGGCTCGTCGCCCTCCGCCGCAAGGTGAAGGATCTGTCCGAGCGCGTGCGCGAGGTGGCCCGACCGATCGGACCGTTCGGCGAGAGCGATCTCGTGAACACCAACCGCGAAGGGTATCGTCCGTATCTCGCCCGCGCGGTGCCGCGCGAGACGACGCGACGCTCGACCTCGAACGAGAAGCCGCGCGCCGAGTCGTTCGCGCGCATGAAGTACGCGCCGCGCTGGACGGCCGAGGTCCCGGGGATCGATCTCCGCGCGACGTTCCTCTGCGGCGATCGTCTCGTCCTCTCCGGCGTCACCCACACGGCGTGTGTCGATCGCGCGGACGGCGCGACGCTGTGGCAGGTGCCGACGGTGCGCGCGACGTCGCTCCCCACGCCCGGTGGGCTCGCGCGACTCCGCGGTGACGGACGCCTCGAGCTGCGTGACTTCGGCGATGGCTCCGTCGTCTGGTCGACGCCCTGCGAGCCCCGCTCGCGGGGGACACCGGCGGCCTGCACGGTCGTCGCGCCCGGTCTCCCCCGACTCCTCGTCGCGACCGACGGTGATCGTCATCTCGTCGCCTACGATCTCACGAGCGGCGAGCCGCGCTGGCGCTGGACGATGACCCGCCCGGGCGCGATCCGCATCCGACGCGCAGGCCGACTGCTCGTCGTCTCGAGCGACGAGACCCAGCTCGTCGCGCTCGACGCGGTCGACGGCTCGGTGGTGTGGCGGGTGCGCGACCGCCTACGTTTCACGGCCCCAGCCGCGATCGAACGGGAAGAGCTGTTCGCGATCGCCGGTGAGCCCGGCGGTCTCGCGCGACTCCACCTCCTCGACGCACTCTCGGGCGCGCGCCGCTACGAGCGCGTGCTCGAGGCCCCGGTCGCGATCGACGCCGCTCCGCTCCTCGTCGGTCCGGTGGCGCTGATCATCACGCGTGATCGCCGCGGCGTCGGCCTCCTCGCGCTCGATCGCGCGACCGGCGTCGAACGTTGGTCGGTCCCCGCGGGGACCTGGCCGTCCGGAACCAGCGCGCTCGGCCTCGACGAGATCGTCGTGCTCAACCAGCCGAACGGCGAGGTGGTCGCGCTCCTCGCGACGACCGGCGAGACGGCCTGGCGCCACGTGTTCGAGGCTCCGATCCAGGGCGACGCGCCCCGGCGGCTCGAGCCGGTCCTCCGCTCCGGTGCCCTCTTCCTCCCGCAGGACAAGGTGCGCGTGCTCCGCCCCGCCGACGGCGCGATCGTCGGCGTGGTGGGCCCGACGGATCTCGTCCCTGATCTGATGCGCGTCGACGAGCGGTGCGACGTCTACGTGGCCGAAGAGTCGGGACACGTCGCGGCCTTCGGGGCGTCGGCGCGGCTCGAGATCGTACCCGCCGGCCCCGCGGCGGAGCGGCTGCCCGCGACGCTACCCACCGGTGAGCGCCCCTCGTCGGGGAGAGGCGGCGCGCGTCTCTCGGTGGTGCGTTCGCGGCCGTGACTTCCGGCTGATTTTCGGGTGATCCGCGCGCGGTCTGCGATAGCCTCGTCGAGGTGCGGTCCCTCGGCATCCGCTGGTGGAGCATCGCGATCGCGCTGCCATCGCTCGGCGTCGGCTGCGGCACGGTCGATCTCGGCACCTACGAGGGAGTGCGCGACGTGCGGCCGCCCGAGGACTACTTCTACTGCGTCATCCAGCCGCAGGTCCTGACCGCGAAGCGGTGCGCCGGGGGCGATCCTGCGCAGGGGGACGCCGCCGGCGGATGCCACGCGTCGACGTCGGCCCTTCGCCTCGAAGAGATCCCGGCGAACGTCCCCTGCGTCAGCGGCAAGCCGACCGCGACGCCGAGCGCGGGCGAGCGCTCCAACTACACCGCGGCGTCGCTCCGCGCGGGGCGCGATCCCGATACGTCCGCGCTCCTCGTCAAGCCGACCCAGAAGGGCGGCGCCTCGCACCCGCGGAAGATCTTCGAGACGACTGCCAACGAGGCCGATCTGATCCGCAAGTGGATCGCGGGGGCGCGGTGAGACTCGTTGCGCTATCCGCGATCGTCGCGACGGCGACCGTGGGCTTCGTCACGGCGGCGCACGCGGAGGAGGTCGAGGCCTTTGCGCGCGTCGTCGTCGAGCGCGCCGAGATCCGGAGCGGCCCCGGCGCCTCCTACCGAACGATCGCGGTCCTCGAGCGCGGAGACACGGTCGCCGTCGACCGTCGCGGCAGCGATCAGTTCTGGCTCAAGGTGACGCTCGAGGACGGCCGCGCGGGGTGGCTCCTCGGCGACGAGGTCGAGGTGTACGCGGTTCGTCCCGGCGAACCGGACAAGCCCTCGCGTCCCGGGTTCTTCGCGCCCCCTCCCCTGCTCGGCGCACACGGCGGCCTGTCGATCTTCGCAGGGGTCCTCGCGAGCTCGGTGACGACTCGCTCCGGCGCGTCGACGTGGCAAGCGGGCGATGGATACTTCGAAGCACGTCCGGCCTGGGTGCTCGCCCCGCAGATCTCGCTCGAGGGGTGGGGTGGCGTAGCGCGGACGGACGACGGCACGCTCTGGCAGACCGGCGGATGGGGCGTCGTCCACCTGCTCCCCGACATGGCGATCGACCCTTATGTCGGCGCGGGCGGCGGCGTGCTCTGGACGCGGAGCAACGCGGACGCTCTCGTGCAGACGAGCGATCGCCTGTTCGCGGCGCGGGCCGGCGGCGGCTTCCTCTTCGGCCTCCGCGGTCGGATCCTCGTCCGCATCGAGGCGACCAACTTCACGCTCTTCACCGCGAACCGCTTCAAGAACATGCAGTCGTTCCTCGCCGGCCTCGGCGTGTACTTCTGACGGAGTCATGCGGAAAATGCGCGCGATCCACCTCGCTCTCGTCGTCCTGCTCGCCTCCGCGTCGTTCGGCTGCGTCACCGTGCGTCCGCAACAGCGCGGCATCCTCTCCGATCCCATCATGCGCTTCGGCGGCAACGCGCACGACACGATGGAGGCGGCGCACGTGCGGCACGCGCTCGACAACCGCGAGGGCGCGTTCGGCGCCGAGGGCGTCTCCGGCGGCGGCTGCGGATGCAACTGACGATCGCGATGAGAGCGGCGTGCGGGCGGTCTGCGGCAGTCGCGGCGTTCGTCGCGACGACCACCGCAGTCACGATGCTCCGCTCCGAGGTCGTCGGCCTCCACACGCGCACGACGTACTTCCGCGAGGGCACTCCCTACGGACGGATGACGGTCGTCAACCCCTCGGTCGATCTCACGGTGAAGCCGTGGGACGCGGTCGCGATCCGTGGCGGCTGGGCTGCGGACATCGTCTCGGGGGCCTCGATCAAGACGCGCAACGCCGTCCGCGGGCAGGATCCGGACGTCGTGTCCCAGGCCAGCGTCCGCGACACGCGGCAGGTGGTGAACGGCGGCTTCGCGCTGACCCGCAAGCTGTCCACGTTCCAGGCCGGCTACACGTATTCGTTCGAGAACGACTACCGCTCGCACTCCGTCGACGCGTCGGCGAAGGCGGAGCTCCTGCAGAAGACGATGGAACTCTCGATCGCGTACGCGCGCAATTGGGACTCGGTGTGTGACGTGATCCAGCTCGATCCCGATCCGACCCGACGCAAGTCGCTCGACAAGTCGGACGGGTGCTTCAAGCCGTCCGATCGCCTGACCACGCGCCCGATCTCGATCGACGCGATCCAAGGCGGATGGACGCAGCTGTGGACGTCGACCTTCGCGACGCAGGTGACCGGCAGCATCCAGATGATGCGCGGCTTCCTCTCGAACCCGTACCGCGAAGTGAACCTCGGGGTGAGCGCCCCCGCGCAGGAGTACATCCCCGAGGTGCGGCACCGCCTCGCCGTCGGCCTGCGACTGAACTGGTATCTGAAGCCGCTGAAGACGGCGTTCCGGATCGGCGGACGGCTCTATCGCGACACGTGGGACGTGCGCGCCGTCACCGCGGACGTGGAGCTCGAGCGCTATCTCTTCATCGACGCGCTGCGCCTGCGCCTCCGCGGCCGCGGCTACTGGCAGGGACGCGCGGGCTTCTACAGCGACGACTACCTCACCGAGCCGCGCGGCGTGTACTTCACGGGGGACAGAGAGCTCTCGACGATGCGGTCGCTGCTCGCCGGCGCGCGGCTGGCCTACGGGCCGAGCGCGAGCGAGGGGCGCTGGCTCGGGCTCTTGTCGAAGGTCGAGGTCTCGATCGGTCTCGACTACGTGTGGTTCGATTACTTCGATTTCACGATCAACGGCGCAGCGCTCGGCAAGCAGTCGATGATCGGGTCGCTCGGGATGTCTCTCTTGTTCTGAGCCGCACGCGGCACCGTGAGCCGTCGAGGTCGACCGGCTGTCGGCTTTGCGGACCAGAGTTGTCGCCGGCTTTTCAACCCCGTGTCCGCGACGTGCCCGCCCCGCATGCGACGGCGCCGAATAGACCCCCCAGGAATTCGGTCGCCGTTCGACTCGCTTTGCTTGCTACGGTTCGCCACGCGCGAGCGCGAAGTTTCGCTCAGCGCCGGGGGGGGCTGCATGTATCGATTCAGTCGCCGTTTGTTCACGGGGCTCGCGTGCGTTTGGGGTCTCGGCTTCGCCGCATGCAGCGACCCCGCCCCCGACCCCGACCCGCCCGGGAAACCCCCCGA
>JBKJQC010000584.1:0-2897 GCA_046593995.1 Polyangiales bacterium | reverse complement strand
GCGACCGCGATCGAGGCCGAGGCGCGCGCCGAGCTCGGCGAGCACGGGCAGTCGTCGCTCCTCGCGCAGACGGCCATCGGCATGGTCGAGAACACCGAAGGGTCGGAGTTCGCGCTCGAGGTGCGGACGCTCTCGGCAAAGGCCCTCGAGCGGGCGAGCGATCTCATGGCACCGGAGGCCTACGCGCGCGCAAAGGCGTACGCGCGGCGCGTCCTCGGCAACATCCGCGACGCGCGCCTGCGCGCGCTCTTCCTCCGCCGCCCCGAGGTCGAACGCCTGCTCGGACCGAACGACAAGCTCGCACCGGAGTCTCGCATGCCCGACACCAAAGCCTCGCTCGATCGGGATCTTCCCGACCGCGAGGGGGTCGCTTCGTGACGCGCGATCGCTTCGATGGCCCTCTCGAGGTGGACGAGGACGATCTCCCGGGGCCGGGGACGAAGTCGACCCGCGCGACGGCGATCGCGCCGTCGGCTTCACCCCAGGAGCACTCGCTCTCGATCCAGAGCGCCCGACCGCGCGGACCGCGCCGCACGGCGTTCGTGCTCTCCGGCGGCGGCGCGCGCGGCGCGTACGAGGTCGGGGTTCTCTCGTACCTCTTCACCGAGCTGCCGCGCCTCCGCCGCGGCCGGGTCCCGAAGATCGACATCCTCTGCGGGACGAGCGTCGGCGCGATCAACGCCTGCTACCTGGCGGCCCACGCGGCCGATCCTCAGCACGGGGTCGCGCGGCTCGTGCAGCTGTGGGAGGAGCTCGAGATCGCGCGCGTCCTCGGGTTCGGCGTGCGCCAGGCGATCGGGATGCCGCGCGTCGTGTTCGGCGGCAAGGGCGACGCGCGCGGCGTCTTCGACGTGCAGCCCATGACCGATCTCATCGAGAAGGAGGTCGGCTGGCACGGCGTCAGTCGCATGCTCCGTCGCGGGTACCTCCGCGCGCTCTCCATCTCCACGACCGAGGTGTCGACCGGTCGCACCGTGATCTGGATGCAGACCGCGCCGAACGTCGCGCTCCCCACGACCGCGCCGCCGCGCACCCTGATCCGCGCCGACAACATCACCGCGCGCCACGCGCTCGCCTCCGCGGCGATCCCCCTTTTGTTCCCCCCCGTGCGCATCGGCCCCGAGTGGTACTGCGACGGCGGCCTGCGTCTGAACACCCCGATCGCCCCCGCGCTCCGCCTCGGCGCGACGCACGTGTTCGCGGTCGCGCTCTCGAAGGAGGTCCGCGGCATCACCACCGCCGAGACGGGGAACACCCCGGTGCGCGCGCTCGGCGCCTCGGCGCTGATCGGCAAGGTGCTCAACGCGTTCCTCCTCGACCACGTGATCAACGACCTCGACGTGCTCGCGCGGATCAACGCGATGATCGACGACGGCACGCGCACGTTCGGCGACGACTTCGTCGAGCGGCTCTCGGAGGCGGCGCACGCGCGCGGCGGCGAGTCCTATCGACCGGTGAACTGCATGGCGATCAAGCCGACCGAGGACATCGGGCGCATCGCTGCGGATCACGTCGCGAAGGGGAAGTTCCGGAGCGGCGCCATGGTCGCGCGCCAGCTCTTCAAGCTCCTCTACCTCGGCGGCGACGTCGAGGCCGACCTCGCGAGCTACGTGCTCTTCGACGGCAACTTCGCGCGCCGGCTGATCGAGCTCGGTCGGGCGGACGCCGCCGCTCGGCGCGAGGAGCTCCTCGCGTTCTTCGAGGGCGACGAGGGCGTCGACGACCCCTCCGGCGGAAGGCCCACGATCCACTCTGCCGACTCCGCGATCGGGATGACCCCCGGCGGCCGCATCGTCGGCTGAGCGCTAAGATGGCGGGCATGACCACCGACTACGTGGGGGGCGCGTTCGTCGATCCGGAGCGTGAGGACGGCGCGTTCGAGGTGCGGAGCCCGGCCGATCGCGCGGACTCGATCGGATCCTTCCGCTGGTCGATCGCGCAGGTCGATCGCGCCGTTGACGCCGCGCGCGCTGCGTTTCCCTCGTTCCGCCGGCTCCCGGTCGAGCGTCGCGCTGCGCTCCTGCGTGGCTACCAGGCGAAGCTCCGCGAGCACGCGGAGGAGCTCGCGCGCACCATAGCGCGCGAGATCGGGAAGCCGCTGTGGGAGGCGAAGGCCGAGGTCGCGGCGATGGTCACGAAGGTGGATCTGTCGCTCGGGGAGGGCGCCGCGTACGCGCGCGACGTGCGGCTCGACGATCTGCCGGGCGAGATCCGACACCGCCCGCACGGCGTGATGGCCGTCGTCGGGCCCTTCAATTTTCCAGGCCACCTGCCGAACGGGCAGATCGTCCCCGCGCTCGTCGCCGGCAACACGGTGCTGTTCAAGCCGAGCGAGAAGGGCGCTTCGACCGCGCTCCTGATGGCGCGCTGCTTCCACGAGGCCGGGTTCCCACCCGGCGTGTTCAACGTCGTGCAGGGCGACGTTCCGGTCGCGCAGGCCGTCGTCGCGCACGACGGCATCGACGGCATTCTCTTCACCGGCTCCGTCGCCGTGGGGAAGGCCATCGCCAAGGCCAACGTCGAGCGCCCCGGTCGGCTCGTCGCGCTCGAGCTCGGGGGGAAGAACGCGTCGATCGTCCTCGACGACTGCGAGCTCGAGCGCACCGTGCGCGAGGTCGCCTTTTCCGGCTTCGCGACCGCGGGACAGCGCTGCACTTGCACGTCGCGCGTCATCGTTACCCGCGGCATCGCGGGCCGCTTCCTCGAGAAGCTCGGGGCGGCCGCGCGCGGCGCGGTCGTCGGCTACCCGTTCGACGAGGGCGTGTTCCTCGGGCCGGTCATCTCGGAGGCGACGCGCGACGCGATCCTCACTGCGCAGGCGCGTGCCGTCGCCGGGGGCTTCACGGCGCTCGCGCCGGGAGGTCGCGCGGAGATCGCCGGTCGCGACGGGTTCTATC
>JBKJQC010000454.1:0-18133 GCA_046593995.1 Polyangiales bacterium | reverse complement strand
CATCCTGCGCAAGCACGGCCACGAGGTGGAGGTCGTCTCGGACGGAGAGGCTGCCATCGAGCGCGCAGGATGTCGGAGACGAAATCGCACGTGAGGCGATCATCATCGGCCAAGAGGATGCGGCCGCGTGTAGCGTCCGCGTCTCCGGTGCCGGGGTTCCCGCCGATCATGCGTCTTTCTGGAAGGCTGAACGCCGAGGGCTCGCTAGACGAAGAGGGCGCTCCCCCGCGCTGCCCCAGGGCAACGCGAAAATCGCGGGAGCCGAACCAGTTCAGCGTGCCGTCCCGAGACGTTCCGGGCAAGGGAATCGCAAAAAATAACGCGGCCGGACGAGGACGACTACGCTCCGGCCCGCGGCGCAGCGCGAGGGAACAAACGCTCTCGATGCGCCCGGAAGAGCGCCTTCGGAGAGCGCCCATCGCAACGCGTCGGACGTGCTAGGGAGACTCGCACGTGGACTGGCAGCCCCCCCCATCGCACCGTCCCCGCGGGACCGACGAGGTCGAATCCGTCGCGTGGGGCCCCGACGGAACTCGGCTCTACGTGCGCCGGCGCCCGGGCGCCCTGTCTCAGGTCGGGAGGGCGGCGGAGGACGGTCCGCAGATCATCCTCTGCGACGGGATCGTGTGCGACGGGTTCATCTGGAAGTACCTGTGGGACGACCTCGCGCTCCTCGGACCGGTCGCGCACTGGCACTACCGCGGTCACGGACGCAGCGCGGCGCCGGCCGATCCGGATCGCCTGCAGGTCGTCGACTTCGCGAAGGACCTCGACGCCGTGCGACGCCACCTCGGCGATCCGCCGCAGGTCGTCCTCGTCGGACACTCGTTCGGCGTGCAGGTCGCCCTCGAGGCCTATCGACTCCGCCCGGAGGGGATCGGTGGCCTGATCCTCTGCTGCGGCGCGCCCGGCAAGGTGACGCAGACGTTCCACGGCTCGAACGTGCTCGCCGACGTGCTGCCCAAGCTGATCGCGTGGGTCTCCGAGCACTCGGCCGTGGTGCGCGCGCTCTGGGCCCGCGTGCCGACCGATCTCTCGATCAAGATCGCGTACCTGATGAAGGAGGTCGACGTCGAGAACATGCGCCCGGAGGATCTGCGGCCGTACATCGAGCACATCGCCTCGATCGATCCGACGTTCTTCTTCCGCGCGTTGCAGGCTGCCGGCGAGCACTCGGCCGAGGATCTCCTCCCGAAGATCGACGTGCCGGTCCTCGTCGTCGCCGCCGAGCGCGACACGTTCACGCCGCCGGCGCTCGCGCGCGCCATGGCGGACGCGATGCCGGAGGGCGAGTTCGAGCTGCTCCGCGGCGGCAGCCACGCGGCGCTCATCGAGCAGCCGGATCTCGTGCGCGTACGCATCACCCAGTTCCTCCGCGATCGTGTCGCGACGCGCGCCGCCCGTCGCGCCGCCAGCTGATCCACCTACGAGCGCGCGGTCACGGCGCGATGGAGTTCGCGCGGCCCGGGGTCGCGCGGCCGTCGCGGTCCCATCCGAACGCGTCCGCCGCGTCGTCGGGATGCTCCGGTGTACGTCGCCCGCGCGCGACCATCTTCGTGGACGTGCTCGCTGGGAACCGCGAGAGCACGCGGCCGCCGACGTCGGTCACGGAGATCTCCCCGGTCAGCCGCAGCGAGTCGACCCACAGCCGCAGCACGCCGCCCGGCGGAGGGACCTCCCCCGCGAGCCCGTCGACGAACTTCTCGGGCGTGAGCAGCACGAGCGCGCCGGCAGGGACGATCTCGTCGGGGAGCTCGATCTCGTCGTCGCCGTCGTGCACGAACAGGCCGCCGAGCGAGAGCGGCGCCGCCGAGTCGTTCGCGAGCTCGAGGAATCGCTGCGACGCGCTCCCCGAAGGCGGACGCGCGAGGAGCTCGTTCACGACCAGGTGCGCTCGCCACGGTGCGGTGCGAACGACTCGACGCGCGCGGCGGTCTCGTCCGAGGTCGCGGGCGAGGAGATCGATCGTGACGTCGGACCAGGGTGAGAGGCCGCGCACGACGACGCGGGCGCCAACCTCGAGCGGGGCGATCACCGAGCGCGCGCCGCCCTGTTCCGTGAAGAGCGTTCCGAGCGCGAGTCGCGGCGAGGCCACGTCACCGAGCAGGATCAATCGATCGTCCTCTACGCGGACGCACAAGCCGGGCAGCGTGTACACGCCGTCTGGACACGGCGTGTCGTCCGGCACCGCGAGCGCAGGATCGATCGCGACCGGCTGCGGATCGACGAGCAGCCCACCGAGCGCGGGCGGCGGCACGAGCATGCCCGTCACTCCCTCGCCGATGAGGTCGAAGCAGGCCGCTCCGTTCGCCGGGAGCGCGTGCCGGACCACGCGCAGCGAACCGGTCGGGTGCGCGATCGACTCGGGCAGCGGAGGTAGCCCCGAGGCGCAGTACGTGGCCCGCGGTGCGCGCGTCGTCGTCGCGATCGGGAACGTACGCCGCGCGATCTCCCCCGCGTCCTCCGCGACGGCGAGCTCGAGCGACCACGGTGCGCGGCGCTCGAGGAGCACGAGCAGCGTCGACTTGCCGGCCGGAAGCTTCCGCGATGGTTGCACGACGATCGACGTCGGCCCGCTCGTCGGCGCGCCCCACGAGAGGAGCGGGATCTCTTTCGCACGGAGCGCGCTCGTGGTGCGGTTCTTGGCGTAGGCCGCGGCGTCCTCCTCGGTCGCGCCCCCGGCGATCAGCACGACGCGCCCACCACGGAGCGCGTCGGCCGCGATCGACGACGAGAGCCCGATCGTGAGGCGCACGATCGGCGAGACGAGCCCATCGTCGCGTTGCGGCTCGAACGAGACCGAGCCGAGCTCGGCGCCCGCCGTGACCGCCGGCGGGATCGGAGAGGGCGCGGGGTCGGTGCACGACAGCAGGAAGGGGAACGGGAGCCAGAGCGAACGGTGCATGTCGGGCGGTCGACCCCGCTCGTCCCGCAGTTGCTTGCGCCGTACGCCGCTAAATCACCGAGCGCGATTCTCGATGGCGCCTCGCCTGCAGAAGCCTGCAGAGACGCCGGAAGAGCGCTTCGCTTCGTTCACGGGAGACGGTCACGGTCACGTTCACGGCGAGAGCGCTCGCGCAAAGCGTTTCGCCCGCTCCTCCCCCCGTAGAAGCCTCGAAGCGGAGCTCGACGAACCCGTTTTGACGATCGCCCTCCAGTCCGTGCTCGTGAACGTGGGACGTGGGCCGTGAACGGAGCGAAGCGATGCCCGCGTCAGGGTCTCACCCACGTGCCCTCGAGAATCGTGCTCGCCGATTTAGCCTCTGGGCGTGCAACCAGCGGGCGCTCCACGATTACGTTTGCCATCGTGGCGTTCGGCATCGGCGCGGCAAGAGGGTGAGTCTCCCTCCGGCGCGCGCGGCACGATCGCGCTTCGTCACTTCGAGCTCGGAGCGAGTACGCCGTGGTAGCGCAGGAATGGATGACGCGGCGAGAGCTCCTTCGCGTGCGCCGTCGCGTTCTCGCAGACGCGCGCGCGGCGGGTGGCCTCGATCGCTCTGATCTTGGGCCAAAGCGCTGAGCATGTCCGCGGTCGAGGCCGTCACCCGGCCGTTCGAGGGCGCCGAGTACGCATCTGCGTTCGCGCGGACGCGGAACGCCGCGACCTCCGCGTCCAGTACGAATTGCGCGATGGCGATCCGCGGGCGTTTTCGGCGATTCATCGCGCACCTTCGTCGATTTGCGCGACGTCCATCGGCAGAAGGTCGCTGACCAGCAGGTTCCCGCCGTTGTCCGCTGGGATCGCGGCGTCGGCCAACGGCGTCCGATGCCTGTCCAGTCGCATCCGAGGACGGACCACTCCCATCCCTCTTTCGTCCGCGAGCGGCAGGCCGAGGTCCACTGCCATGCAGGCGCGCGAGTCCTCTCGAGTCGTCATCGGATCCCCCTCTCACCCGCGCGGAACGAACACCAACCGCCGCGGTGTCGCTCTAAATTAGCGACAGGGACGGGGGGCGACACCGGCGCGACAGGGGGCGACACCGGCGCGACGGGGGGCGACAGGCGATCGGCGTCACCGCGCCGCGCCCGGACGTCGAGTCGGCGGCGTCGCTCATCGAGCCGCGCCGCGACGTCTCGCGCGCGATCGCTGCCTACGCGGTGCAGGTCGTCGCCGCGGCGCGCCACCTCGACGACGAGGGCGCAATCAGCGGCCTGCTCCGCGCGCTCCGTCCGATCGACGACTACCGCGCCGACACCGCCCGCAGAGCCAAGACCAAAGGGCGGCAGCGCCGACGCTGCCGACACCGTGTTGCCGGACCACGGACGTCGCCGAGGCATGTCGCCTGACATCGTGAGTTCTTCCGGCGATGCCGTTCGTGGCCCTGAAGGAGGCACTCGTGACGCGCGGCGACGGGGAGCGGTTCGTGGTTGTTGCTCGCGATGGCGATCGCCGCGTGCGTCGGCGCACGCGCGCGAGATCACCACACGGCCCGGCCACCCGTCTCCTCGGGAACGCCGACCTTCACGAACAGGACCTCCCGCGAAGACACCGCCTGACGAAGCTCATCCTCCGAGCACGGCTTTTCGATGTACTCGTCTCCGTCTACCGGGTCCACAAAGCAGCCGTCACCCGGGTAGTAGCCCGAAACGATCTCCCCGCTCGGAACCAGCATCACGAGCTCGCGATCTGCGCGGCGATAGATTTTTTGGAAGGTTGCGCCATCCACGTTCACGGTGGCGTCACGCGCCATCACGCGCGCGAACAACGCCTCCGGCTCGAGAAGCGCACGGGCCGCTGCGCCCCATCGCTCGACATCGCCGGGCTGCAACTCCCTCCCCGCGAAGAGCGCGTCCCAGAGCCAACGCACGACGGCTTCGCGCTCGAGCCTCGAGATCGAATCAACCGCGCCTCCGCTGTACTCGATGCTGAAGAACGCCTCGCCGAATCGACCGCGGGTCTCCTTCGACGGCACAGCTGTGAGCGTGGTCGAACGGAATACGAGCGCTGCGAAACATTGCCGAGCAAATGCATCGAGGGCTGCGATGCGCGACACGAAGGCCGCCGCGATCGGTTCGGCGCGCAGCCCGGGGTGTGCGCGAACGCGTGCGCGGAAGTCACCGCTGGGATCGAAGAGTCGTACCGAATCGGGAGCAGGACCGAGCTCGAGCGATCCGTCGGTCTCGCGTACGTAGAGCTCCCACTGCCGGAGAAATCCCGCGCGCAGATACACCTCGGGAGAGCGGATGGTGCGAACGGGGCCGAGCGGTAGCCAGTCGCGACGCCGGCGCTGGAGATCGCCGAGCAGGGACCGGCAACGGTGGTCCAGATCGATCACGGCGACGATGGTGCAACTGCCGAAGCGAAACGTCGAATGCGAAGTGCCGCGAGATCGCCGAGCGCTACACCCTCGATGCGTACGTCGTCGCGTACGCCGGCCGCCGCCGGACTGCGACGCGCACGCGGCAGGTTTCGGCAGGCAGCGCGCGCGCGCCGGGATAGGCTGTGTCGGACGAAAGGTTTCCCTTGGCCCGCCTCCTCGGCATCCACATCAAGAACTACAAGTCCCTCGCCGACTTCGCGATCGGACAGGTGCAGTACGGCTCGGGCGAGCCGCTCCCCCGCTTCGCGTGCTTCATCGGCCCGAACGGCAGCGGCAAGTCGACCTTGCTCGATGCCTTCGGATTCGTCGCCGACTGCTTGCTCAACGGGGTCGAGACGGCGTGCGATCGCCCCGAGCGCGGCGGCTTCGAGCGGCTCCGCACCCAGGGCAAGACCGGGCCGGTCTCGTTCGAGCTCTTCTTCGAGGACGAGGATCCCGCACGACCGATCGTCTACGCGATTGAGGTCGATCTCGTGGACAAGGTGCCGGCGATCGTCAACGAGACGCTTCGACAACGTCGCAAGGCGGAGGTGCGCGGAAAGCCGTATTACTTCCTGAAGCTGGCGAAGGGGAAGGGGAAGGTCTGGGCGGGCGACTACGTCGAAGCAGGGAAGGACGACAGCCGCGCCTCGCGCGTGGTGCTCGCCGATCTCAATCGGCTCGGTCTGACCACGCTCGGCAATCTCGCCGAGCACCCCCGCATCGTGCGACTGCGCGAGTACGTCGAGCAGTGGTACCTCTCGTACTTCGTGCCGGACGCGGCACGCGAGATCCCTCCCGCCGGCGCGCAGCCGCGGCTCGATCGCAAGGGCGCCAACGTCGGCAACGTCCTGCAGTACTTCCAGCGCGCGTACCCCGACGACTTCAAGGCGATCGTCGAACGCGTCACCCGGGCCATCCCCGGCCTGCGCAAGATCTCGACCGAGGTGAGCAAGGACAAGCGCCTCCTCCTCAAGTTCGATGAAGGAGGTTATCGCGATCCATTCTTCCAGCAGAGCATGTCGGACGGCACGCTGAAGATGCTCGCGTATGCGGTGCTCCTCGCGGATCCCCATCCGCGTCCCTTCATCGGCATCGAGGAGCCGGAGAACGGGCTCTACGTCGAGCTCGTCGAGCACCTCGCGGAGCAGTTCTCTACGTACGCATCGCGGCCGTCGGCGCCGACGCAAGTGCTGGTGACGACCCACTCGACCTACTTCGTCGACGCGCTCGAGCCTGAACAGGTCTGGCGCATGCGGAAGGATGCGGACGGTCGCAGCAACGCGACCCGTGTCGCCGACATTCCGCTCGTCGTCGCGCTCGCCAAGCAGGGGGTCCCCCTCGGCGCCCAGTGGTACAGCAATCACTTCGGTGAACCGCTGCCGTTGAACGAACAGGTCAAGCGCCCAGCGAAAAAGCGCGCTGGAACGAAGACCAAGACGGGCCGAGGGAAGCGATGAAGGTTCACGTCCTCGTCGAGGGGCCGTCGGAGCGCGCCTTCATCGCCCCCTGGGCCCGCCGGGCATTCAAGGGCCACAGCTTCGTAACGCACCCACACCAGGGCAAGGGCTCGCTGCCCAACGATCTCGACGCTGTACCCGATCGCCGACGGCGCGGTCTGCTCGACCAACTTCCCGCGACGTTGCGCGCGTACGCCGACGTCGACGACGCCGAGATCGGCGTGGTCGTGCTCGTGGATGTCGACGAGGAGGATTGCGCAAACCTGCGTCAGCGGCTCCTCGACGTCTGCAAGCGCGTCGCCCCGAAGCTGCGCGTCGTAGTTCGCATCGCCATCGAAGAGACCGAGGCCTTCTACCTGGGTGATCTCGGTGCGCTCGCAAAAGCCTTTCCGGACGCCGACCTCGAGATGGCTGCGGACTACGAGCCCGACTCCATCTGCGGGACCGCCGAGTTGTTCGGCCGCGTCGTGGGCGACGGTGGCCTGAACAAGGTCTCGTGGGCGCAGACCATGGGACCGCGGGTCACGACGGTACCTGGCAGGAGCCGCTCGCCGTCGTTCCGCGCCCTGCATCGCGGCATCGCGCGACTGGTCGAGAGCGGGGAGGGCAAGCAGCCGAAACGAAGGCCCAAGCATTGGCGCGCGCGGAGCAACGAGTGGCGCAAGAAGTGAGCGGTCGACGCGCCCTCCATGCGCACGCGCGACGCCGCTTCGCTCGGTCCGGGTAACGACCTCGACGGGTCGTCCGGTCATCCTACGGTTCACCGGATGCACAACCCGGGGGCCTATGACGCCGAGCGCGCGTCGGCACTTTCCGGCGTGCCACGGTCGACGATCCACTACTGGGCGCGGAACGAAGTGCTCGTCCCGAGCGTGTCCGCCACGCGCGTCAAGCTGTGGTCGTACGCCGACCTCATGGCGTTGCGCGTGATCTATTGGCTGCGGCAGAAGAAGACCGATCAGACCGGCCCGTCCATCGCGCCGACGGGCATGCGCACCATCCGGCGCGCGCTGAAGCAGGTTCGCGCGCTGGGCGAGCCGCTCTGGCATCCGGAGCAGACGTCGATCTGGATCGACACCTCCGGCGAGATTCACGTGCGCGCTCCGGCAGGGGCCAGCACGCTCGACGGTCAGATGCTGCTCGCCGACAGCCTCAATCTCATCGCGCCGTTCACCACGCGCGAGGGACTGCGCGGACCGGATCTCGCCCGCCCGCGCGCCGAGCTGCGCATCGTGCCCGGCAAGCTGTCGGGATCTCCGCACATCGTGGGGACGCGCCTCGAGACGCGCGCGCTGCATGCACTCGTTGTCGACGGACTCGATGTCGAAACGGTGGCGACGTTCTATCCCTTCGCGTCTCGTGCGCAGATCGCCGAGGCGCTCGACCTCGAGCGGCAGCTCGCCGCCAATCTCGCGATCCGCGTCGCTGCGTGATGCTGCGGTTTGCGCTCGACCACAACGTCCGGCGCCGATCGTCGCCACGCTCTCTACGTTGTTGCGAGCGGAGCTCGTGCCTGTATCCGCGATCGACCCCTCCTGGGCCGAGCTCGAGGACTGGCAGCTCTTCCTGGCGCTGCATCGCGCCGCACCGCGCTGGGATGGACTGATCACCAACGATCGGGCGATGCTCTCGCTCGCGAAGGAGATGACGGTGCTCTGTACGGGCATCGTCACCCGGAGCGCCGACACGCTGATCCGGTCGACGCCACAGGCGACATGCCGACCCCCAGTCGCTCTTCGCGTGGCCGCACGGTGGTGCAACGCGGACAGCGCTACGCTCAATCCGCGCCGACGCATCCCGCCGATTCGAGCATCAGGTATTCGAGGATCCGCTCCTGCGGAGCGAGGGTCGTCGAGGATCCCGACGACGTGTGGTACGAGCTGTAGATCACACGTCCGCAGCCAGCGACCACGAACTTCGACGTCAGCGGCAGGTCGCCCGACTCGGTCGCTCCGCCCTTCGGATAGTCGTATTGCACGTTGCCGTGTACGACCCGCGTCGTGGTCGTCGGCAGTGATTGCTGCACGGTCCACGGTGCGAGCCAGCCGGTGATCGCGACGTTCGGCGCCGAGGTCACCCCGATCTCCGGCAGCTTCAGCCACGCCGTGAGCACGGTGTCGTCGATCACACCGGCGAACGTGGTCCCCGTGGTCGGCACGATCCCGACGTTCGCGCCGGCGCCCGCCAGCGTTCCGATGGGCCAGACGCCACCGACCTGCGGAGGACCATGCCACACGATCTCGCTCGGCCAGGTCTGCGAGACATAGTCATAAGAGTGATCGGTGACGATCAGCCGACCGCCCTTCGTCACCCACGCGCCGAGGTTCTTGACGATCGTCGCGCGATCCGCGGTGGAGTACGAGCTCCAGATGCCGGGCGCGCACGAGATGAACAACAGGCTGTACGTCGCGAGGGTCGGCTCGTCCTTCAACAGCTCGAGGACTTTCTTTCCAGCGCGCTGCGCGGTGGGACAGTTCGCTGTGGTCGACGTGCGCCCCTCGTAGCAGTCGAACTGCGGGATCCCCATCGCGAGGACCACGTTGTCGAGGTGATCGGCGTTGCCGCTGCCGATGGCGATCTTCGGGACATCGTTGTCGATCGCGGTCCGACCGGGAAGGGTCGTCGCGGACTTGGCGACCGTCACCGTTGCACCGCACGTCGCGGTGAACGTGGTGACCTTGCGGAAGCGCCCTTTTCTCACGACCAAGCGCAGCGGCGCGCTGGGCGGCACGTCGGTGAGATCGAGCGAGAACCGGCCGTCGACGTTGGTCCGGACGGCGGCGTACGGCGGATCGATCGCCGACGTACACGTATCGCAGGTGACGGTGGCCGGCATCGGCGCGATCGAGATCGGCACGTACGCGTACGCGAAGGGGACGGGATCGGTCCCATTGGGCGCGAAGATTTGACCGACCAACTTCGGCGCACCGGCGAGCCCGCAGGTCGAACCCCAGGTGGGCGGTCCCGTATCGAGCGGTTCTGTATCCGCGGGCTCGGTGTCGGCCATCGCGGTGTCGGCCATCGCGCCGTCGGCCATCGCGCCGTCGGCCATCGCGCTGTCGGCCATCGCGCTGTCGGCCATCGCGCTGTCGGCGACCGACGTATCGACCGTCGCGCTGTCCGCGGTGGCAACCTCCGCACGGTCATCGCTTGTGCCATCCGCGTTGTCCGCGATCGCGGAGTCCGTTGCGCCGTCAGCGAGTGTGGCGTCGGCATCGGATGCTTCGGAGGTATCGGACGTGGAGACCTCGACCGGCTCACCGCCCGAGTCGGTCGCGGCCCCGTCGAGCTCGCTCCCGTCGCTCGCGACGTCACCTCCGTGAGACACGTCCACGGGCCCGACATCCCCCGGATCACCCGACAGCACTTCCCCCGACGCGCAGCCGACAAGGCCGAAGAGAACGAAGGTCAGCCCCACTTCGACGCGCCGCATGTCTCGAAGCATGCACGAGATCGCGACCAAGCTCGATGTAGTCAATTTCCCACAGCGCGAAAAGTGGCGCCGCGCGCGTTGTCGATGCAACAGGCTCAGTTAGAGTGCTGTGCATGAGGGCCTCGCACGCGACGCTGTTCGTCATGCTTCTTGGCTCTACGCTGCTCGCATGTTCGGGCGGGAGCGAGGGCGGCGACGGTCTCGGGAACACCGATGGAGGCGGCGGTGACGGAAGCACCGGCGACGAGACCAGCGGCGGCGACGACGCGGGCTTCAACATCGACGCCGGTGAGACCTCCGGCGGCTGCACGCCGAAGACGTGCGCGGAGCTCGGCGCCAGTTGCGGTCCCGTCGCCGACGGCTGCGGCGCACTCGCCAAGTGCGGAGACTGCACCGCGCCCTTGACCTGCGGGGGCGGCGGTACGCCGAACGTTTGCGGCACGACGTGCAAGGCGCTGACGTGCGCCGATATCAAGGCCGAGTGCGGCAAGCAGGGTGACGGCTGCGGCGCCGTGATCGACTGCGGAACCTGTACCGCGCCTGCCGCCTGCGGCGGCGGTGGACCGAACAAATGCGGCGTGATCAGCGGCGCGTGCACGATGAAGAAGACCTGCGCCGACTACGGCGCGAACTGCGGCCCGGTCTCCGATGGCTGCGGTGGTCTCGTCACCTGCGGAACCTGTACCGCGCCCGCGATCTGCGGCGGCGGTGGCAAGGCGAGCGTCTGCGGCGGCGGCACGACGGCCTGCACACCGCAGACGTGCACGACGGCCGGCGCGAACTGCGGTCCGCTCGGCGACGGCTGCGGCGGCATCATCCTGAGCTGCGGCACGTGCACCGCGCCGGACATCTGCGGCGGCGGCGGCAAGCCGAGCGTCTGCGGCGGCGGCACCGGGTCGACGCCGACCTGCGTGAACCTCGCGTGCAAGCAGACCACGTGCAGCAGCGGAACGACCTCGATCAGCGGCACCGTCTACGACCCGGCCGGTAAGCGCCCGCTCCCGAACGTGTTCGTCTACGTCCCGAACTCCGCGGTCGGCGCGTTCAGCGCGGGTGCAAGCTGCGACAAGTGCGCGGCGGCGCTCTCCGGCTCGCCGCTCGTGCAGGTCACCACCGGTGTCGATGGCAAGTTCAAGCTCGACAACATGCCGGTCGACACCAACGTGCCGGTCGTCATCCAGATCGGTAAGTGGCGCCGCCAGATCACCGTCACCACGAGCAAGTGCGTCGACACCGCGGTCGCCGCCTCGCTCACGCGCCTCCCGAAGAACCAGTCGGAGGGCGACATCCCGAAGATCGCGCTGACCACCGGCGCCGCCGATCCGCTCGAGTGCCTGCTGCGCAAGATCGGCATCGAGGACTCGGAGTTCACCAACCCGACCGGCACCGGCCGCGTGAACCTGTTCAAGGGGCTCGCGATCGATGCGGCCTACGTGCCGGCGACGAACAAGTACTCGACGGGGCTCGGCGGCGCGGGCTTCCCCGACGCGACGACGCTGTGGGGCACGTCCACCGAGCTGAAGAAGTACGACGTCGTGCTCCTCGGCTGCGAGGGCGCTGCGTCGGTCACCAACAAGTCGAGCGCCGCGCGCACCGCGATGCAGGAGTACGTGAACGCCGGCGGCCGCGTGTTTGCCGAGCACTATCACTACGTGTGGATGCAGAACGGTCCGTCGCCCTGGCCGGGAATGGTCAGCTGGAACCCGACGCTCGAGTTCTTCTACAACCCCACGCCCGAGACCGCGCTCACCAGCTTCCCGAAGGGCAAGATGATGAGTGACTGGCTCAAGCTCGTCGGCGCAGCCAACACCGCGACGCCGAGCACGTTCCCGGTGAACGGCGCGCGCCACAGCGTGAGCTCGATCACCGACGTGACGAACGTCGTCTCGTGGGTGCAGGCGCCCAAGGGCGAGGTGATCGACGCCGCGATCTACAACAACTTCGGCGTTCAGAGCAAGACCGGGAAGAGCTACACCGACGTCACGCAGTACTTCTCGTTCAACACGCCGGTCGGCGCGTCGGCCGACGCGGTGTGCGGACGCATGGTCTTCAGCGACATCCACGTGTCGTCCGGCGACAAGGTCGGCCAGCCGTTCCCGAGCGGCTGCACGACGACGACGATGACCCCGCAAGAGCTTGCGCTCGAGTTCATGTTCTTCGACCTCGCGTCGCGCGTGTGCGACGAGACGGTTCCCCCGCCGCCGCCGACCTGCACGCCGACGACCTGCTCGGCGCTCGGGCTCTCGTGCGGTCCCGCGGCCGACGGGTGCGGCGCGCTCCTGAACTGCGGCACCTGCGTCGCGCCGGACACCTGCGGTGGCGGCGGCGTCGCGGGTAAGTGCGGTCGTCCGAGCTGCACGCCGACCAACTGCGCAGCGCTCGGTCTGACGTGCGGCCGGGCCGGCGACGGCTGCGGCGGCACCATCGATTGCGGCTCCTGCGACGCGGGCACCTGCGTCCCGCAGATGTGCGCCGGTCGTTGCGGTCCGCAGGGCGACGGCTGCGGCGGCTCGATCTCGTGCCCGCCCTGCGACGGCGGCGGCTGCCTGAAGACGACGTGCGCCGCGTTCGGCGCGGAGTGCGGCATCATCGGTGACGGCTGCGGTGGGACCCTCGATTGCGGCGTGTGCGTGGCGCCGCAATCCTGCGGTGGCGGCGGCACGCCGTATAAGTGCGGCGGCTTGAAGTAGAACTTGCGAACCGTTTTGCGGGTAGCGGTGGTGCGCGACGTCGCTCACACGCTGCGTCGGCACGTGGTCGAGCGGATGTCGGACACGCTGCGATCCACCGCGAGTCGGTTCAGCTTGATCAGCGCTGATCCGTGGAGGGATCAACGCTGATCCCGTAGTGTCCCAAATCTCGGCCGCGCCGAAACCGTGGCTCTACGAGCGTGCGCTACGCCGCCTCGCGGTAGTAGTACCGGAGGAGTCCGCCTATTCGATCGCGTCGACGGACGGGCCCCTCGCTCCGAGGCGCGTCTCGAGGAAACGGGATCACGTTTCCCATCCCCTGATGGTTCCGCTCCTCGTGGTAGTGCTCGACGTACTCGCGCACCACGGTCCGCAGGGGGAGTAGGTCTTCCAAGCGTCCTCGGTGGATTCCAGGGGTCGAGTTGACAAATCGCTCGACCCACGAAGTTCACCACGAACGTACTCGAGAGGCCTCGAAGTCGGGGCGCAAGCGGAGGGACGTCTCTCGTGATCCAATGCAAGCGGGCGCCGCGGCGGGGCCGGGGCGCCATCGAGGACAGCGGACGCGGTGGCGTGGGTCAATCGTGGTCAATCGTCGGGTGGGTGGCTTGGCTGTGGCCGGGAGGATGGGGGCGGGAGCTGGGAGTCGTCGTCGCTCGCCGCGTTTGGGTACGTCTCGTCGTCGTCTCCTCGCGCGCCGGAGGGGAGTGGGGTCGAGCGTTCGCGGAGCGCGGCCAAAAAACGTGCCGCCTCGATCGGATCTTGGACGGCGGCGATCAAGCGGGCGTGGCCGTGGCAGCGAGGGCAGATCAGGACTTCTGCGGCGAACGTTCGGCGGACTAGCTTGCTCCACTCGAGGCGCGGCGTGCGTGCGAGCACGTCACCCTGCGCGAGTCGGGCTTGATGCGCCGGGGTCAGCATCGCGAACGAAGCGCGAGGCGGCGCGGTGGTGGCGCTGGTGGTGGTGGCTGCGGAGCTCGTCGCCGCTAGGGGTGGGGCGGGTGCTGACTTTGCGAACGGCTGCGCGGCTCGAGACGCTGCTCGGGGGGGAGTGGGCGCTCCACGACTACGTTTGCGTTCGTGGCGTTCGGCATCGGCGCGGCAGGAAGGTGAGTCTCCCTCCGGCGCGCGAGGCACGATGGCGCTTCGCCACTTCGAGCTCGGCGCAAGTACGCCGTGGTAGCGCAGGAATGGATGACGCGGCGGCGGGATGAGCGCGGCGATGCGCGCGAGGAGCTCCATGGGCGTGAGGATGCGGTGGGTCGCGTTCTTGCGGGGCTGCTTGATGCGATACGCGATGCGCCCATCTCGAAGGACGCTCAGGCGCTCGAGCGCGAACGGGGGGCGCGCGCAGTAACGTACGAGTTTTTCGCGACTGGCGTCGTCGTCGGCACCGACGCGGACGGCGGCGTGTAGGTTGAAGCCGTCGACGGCGACGGAGCCGCGCCCGACGCCGGCTGGCGGATCCGCGTCGTGATCAGTGCCGCTCTTCGGCGTGGACTTGCCTGGGAGCTCGTCGAAGAGCCCGCGTTGAATCGCGGCGTTGGCGCATGCGGCGAGCGCCTCGGTCTCGACCTCGGGAGCGGCATCGGCGCCGGCGCGTGCGAGACCATGCGCGGCGACCCATCGCTCGACCGCGACTCGGACGCGGCCGAGAACCTCGAGGAGATCGGTGCGCGTGGGCGCGAACGCGGCATGGAAGACGGGAGGCTCGTCGGCGCTTCGCGTGAAGAGGCCTTCGAGGAAGAGCACGTGGAAGTGCACGTGGAGGTTGAGCGAGCCGCCGAAGCGTTGCACGAAGGTGACGGAGCCGGCGCGGCCCTTTCGCGGCCCGGCGCTCCGCTGCATCCACCGCTCCACCTCGCGGAACAGAATCCGATCGATCGCGCTCACCAGCGCGGGGTGCTTCGCCGCGAGCGCGCGCAGGTCGAACGGGAGCGAGAGCACCCACTGTCGGATCGGCACGTTGGGGAGCACTCGGTCGACGAGGTGCGCCGCGCAGTTGGCCATCGTGCGACCGGCGCACGATGGGCACGTGCCGCGCTCCTTACAGGAGAACGCGACGACTCGATCGTGACCACAGTCGTCGCAGCGCAGACGGAGGAAGCCGTGCTCCGGAATTCCGCAGCGCAGGTAGTGCTCGAATGCGCGTCGTACATAGAGAGGTAATGGACGCGTATAGTGCTCTTCGGCGTGACGGACGAACGCGGGGAGGTGTTCGCGCACGAGCGCGTGCAGCACCGTCTGCTCGGGGCGATGGCGCTGGTGGGGGCTACTTCGGATGGCAGGCGAGCACGCGGTCACCCTCGCGCGTCATCGCGAGAACCGTGCGCAAGGTCTGCGAGGGGCGGCGACGCGCGAAGTCTCGGTGATCCCGCCGACGTGAGCGCGGCACGGGCCGGCGGACGGCGCCACTTCGCCGGCGGCGCCGGCGGGACCGCCGGATCCGCCGGATCTGGACCGCACGGGTGGCTGGGAATGCCAGCGTTGTCTCTCTGAAGGGAGCCGGCACGCCGCACGACGCCGCGAACTCCACGCAGGTCACGCTGTCGCCCTTGCAGATCTTTCCGGTCACGGTGCCCGCCGTGCACGTGACAGCACCGCAAGCGGTGCCTGCCTTCGCGAAAGAGCGGCAGTTGCCGGCCCCGTCACACAGGCATCGAGTCAAGCTGCGCCCGTCGCGTCGAGCTGCCGATCCACCGCGATTCTCGTCAGAGGGATCAGCGCTGATCCGTGGAGGGATCAGCGCTGATCCCCGAAGACCTTCACGAGCTTCGCGCGATCCTCGAAGGAGCACTCGACGACGAGCGCGAGCGAAAGCGCTCCGTCGCGTCGGAGCTGCTTCACGGCGAACGTCGCGACCCCCTTCAGCTTCGCCGTCGCACGCTCCGCCCAGGCTTCGGCCTCCGCGAGCAGCGAATCCGCCGGGCGCTTGCTCTTCGAGCGATGCGCGCTGCGTTCGGTCTTCGCGGCGCGCTCGATCTCAGCAAGCATGGTCGCCTCCTTGCGAGAACTTGCTGAGCATCGCACGTGGCGCAGGTGCCGGGAATGTGTGGCCGCCGCCGATTAAGAAGAAGAGAAGAAGAAGGCTACGCAGTAGCGCGCGCGGCCTCACGCGCGCGGCGGTGCTTCGCGAAGAGCCCGTCGCGCCACGCGACGAGATCGGTGAAGCGCGCGGCAAGGGCCGGTCGCGTCCACGTCTCTCGCGTCGCGGGCTGCAAGGGGATGAACTCGTCGGCGACGGGCATGATCGCCTGGATGACGCCGGTCATCGCGATGTCCGCGAAGGAGAACGTGCCGTCGATGTAGCCGTCGGTCTTGCCGCGGAGGGCCGCGCGGAGCTCCTCGAGCACCTCCGCGATGCGCGCTTCGGCCTCGGCGTCGGACGAACGCGCCTTCCACTTGTACGTCAGCAACGCGGTGCCGAGCCGCGCGGTCGGGCGCTTGAGGATGCCCGGCAGCGGCAGCTTCACGCTCTCTTCCTGGGCACGTGGGCTCGCTGCGACCGCGCGGATCGTGAGGCCGCGCGCCGCGTCGAGCGCCTTCTCGGCGCTCGCGACCCAGCGGTCGACGGCGACCTCGTGACCGTCCACCAGCTTCTGCGCGTCCCCGATGCTGTCGGCGTGCTTCGCGATCGCGAGCGAGTCGCCGATCGAGCCGTGCGGGGTGATGAGCACCGGCACCGAGACGCGTCCGCGCAGCTTCCGCGTGCGGAGGCGCAACAGCGGCTCTCCGACGACGGGCATGTACTCCTCGTAGGCGTGACCAATCGCGTGGTGATCGAGGGCCCAACGCGCGCGCTGCGTCCAAGGCGAGTAATGGAGACCGACGAGCGTGACCTTGGCCATGAAGCGTTGCTAGCACTGCTCCGGCGGCGGTTCACACGGCCGCGGTCGGTTCACGGGACCAGCGTCGGCTCAGTAGCTCAAGCAGCTGCCCGGCCCACCGTCCCTATGCATCACCATCCTGAGGCACACAGTCGGGCGCGGCGCGTCGGGACGGGCGTCGGTCGTGCCGGTCGCGTCCCTGGGACCGGCGTCCTCCGTCGTGGCGGTCGGCGTCGCGGTCGTCGCGTGGCCTGCGTCGTCCGGGCCGATCGGGGCCTTGTCCTTGTCGCAGGCGGTCGCGGGCAACGTCGTCAGCGCGGCCGCGAGAAATCGGGCGCGACGTGCGAGGATCGCTCTTCGCGTGCGGTCGTCGGTCATGGGTTGATCAACGCGTGCTCGACGGAGCGCTCGACGCTCGCTGCATACGATATCGCTTCGTAGACGAAGAGGGGCAGCCCATCGCTCCGCACGAGACCGCGCGGACCGACGTCGACGCGCGCGTACAGGCTCGGAGCGCGCCGGCAAGCAGGAGATCGCCCCAGTGGCGACGCCCCGCGATGACCTCGCAGAGCCACGAGCCCGCGACCTCGTTCCGCACGTCCCATGCGCGATCGCCCCCGCGCGCGACGCGCACCTCGCCACGCTCCGCGACGAGCGACCACGCGTCGGTGCACGAAGGGAAGACCACCTCGAGGAGGAAGCGACCGCGGCGACGGCCGAGTGCACGGGCGAGCGCGTCGTGGACCCAGCCGTCTACCTCGGCGCGCAACTCTCGTTCGTCGCGTCTGTCGAGGTTCGGATCCGCGAGCGGCGCGATCGCCAGCGGCTTGAAGTCGCGATCGTCGCGCGATGTGCCCGGGGTCACGAGCGAGAGACCCGCGCGTGGATCGACCTCTACACCTTCGCCCGTGATCGCGATTCCCTGGCCGACCACGTTCGGATGCGCGCGCGAGGCAGGCACGCGCGCGGCGAGATCACGGAGGAAGCGCGCCTCGTCGACCGGATACACGAGCGTGTTCATCGACGACCACGGATCCGCGTGGCGCGCGCCCGCCGAGCCCGGAACGACGACGGCAGAGCGCTCGGCGATGGCGGCGGCCTGCTCGACGAGCTGTCCGTACGCGGCGAACGGGAACCCGATGCACCCGGCGAGCGAAGCCTCGACCTCGAGGAGCGGGCACCAGCGCACGAGCGACATCCCGAGCCGCGCACCGTGCTCCGACTCGATCACGTCGATCGTCGCGCGGAGCTCCGCGACGTTCTTGTGGATGGTGTCGACCTGGTTCCACACCATCGCGTCGTCGGCCGAGAGCGCGACGCCCCACTCCAGAGCCTCCGGCGCGATCGGCGCGTCGTTCGCGCGCGACGGCGTCGTCAACATCCGCACCCCGTCGAGCTCGATGCGCGTGCTCGGCGGCACGCA
>JBKJQC010000374.1:0-7380 GCA_046593995.1 Polyangiales bacterium | reverse complement strand
CGTGCGGTTCGGCAATGTCCTCGGCTCCTCCGGCAGTGTCGTGCCGACATTCACGCGGCAGATCGATCACGGCGGACCGGTCACGGTCACGCATGCGGACACGACCCGCTACTTCATGACCATCCCAGAAGCCGCGGGCCTCGTCATCCGTGCCGCCGCGATCGCCGGTCCCGGCGACCTGCTGTTCCTCGATATGGGTCAGCCCGTGCCGATCGTCGAGCTGGCACGAACGATGATCTGGCTGCGCGGCCTGCGAACGCCCGACGACATCGCGATCGAGTTCACCGGGCTGCGGCCGGGGGAGAAGCTCCACGAGGAGCTCTGGGTGGCGGATGAGAGGCCGACGCCGACCTTGCACGAGCGCGTGCTCCGGGCGGGTGCGCCCGTCGCCGTGCCGCCTTTGGCCGAGCTGCTGCGGAGCGTGGAGGCCATGCGCGCCGCGCTCGCGCGCGGCGATGCCGAGGCGGCGCTACAGGCCCTGCGCGTCGCGGTCCACCGGAGCGCGGTCGCGATGTAGTGCGACGTCCCGGCAGGACGACGCTAGCGGCGTAGCACTCCGGCCAATGTTCGCGCGAGCAGAGCGAGGTCGCCGAGCAGGCTCGGTCGTCGGACGTACGCGAGATCGATCGCGAGCTTCGCGGGGAGGATCTCACGCACGTAGATGTCTTCCGTGTGCTCCGCTGGAAGGCGGTGCTCCTCGTCGCGATACGCCAGCTGCGCGGGTCCGGTGATGCCAGGCCGCACCGAGAGGACGGCGCGCTGCTCCGGCGTGTAGCGGGCGACGAATCGCGGATCCTCGGGCCGCGGACCGACCAGGCTCATCTCTCCACGCAGCACGTTCCAGAGCTGCGGGAGCTCGTCCAGGTGCGTACGTCGCAGCACGCGCCCGATCGCGGTGACGCGCGGATCGGCGCGGCCGGTGATGCCCGGCCCGGTGAGCGCGGCGTCTTGGTGCATCGTCCGCAGCTTATACATCGTGAACTCCGCACCATCCCGGCCGACGCGTCGCGCACCGTGCAGGGCCGGTCCGCGGGAGGTCACGCGGACGAGCAGCGCCAACGCCGCGATGTACGGCGACAGAGCGGCGAGCAGGAGCGCGGAGACCGCGACATCGAGGGAACGCTTCACCGGCGCTCCGCGCGCATGACGGCGCGGACCTCCTCGATGACCGCGTTCACATCGTCGTCGGACATCGCGGAGTAGATCGGGAGCGATACGACCCGCTCGTACTCACGCGTCGCGACGGGGAAGTCCTCCGGCCGCAGCCGGTAGGTCTCGCGCCAGTACGGGTGCAGGTGGAGCGGAATGAAGTGCACGCTCGTGCCGATGCCGCGCTCCTTCAGCCGCTCGATGATCGCAGCCCGATCGAAACGCAGCATCTCCAGTCGCATGCGCAGGATGTACAGCTGCCAGGCCGATGTACGGTCGGGACGCACGACCGGTGGCTCGAGCGTGTCGATCTCCGTGAACGCGTCGCTGTAGCGGCGCGCGATGGCCTCGCGGCGCTCGTGCATCTCGTCCAGGCGCCGGAGCTGGACGCGACCGAGCGCCGCGGCGATGTCGGTCATGTTGTACTTGAAGCCTGGGGCGATCACCTCGTATCGCCAGGTACCCTCGGCCGTGTAGCGCTGCCACGCGTCGTGGCTGATGCCATGCAGCGACATCACCCGCGCGCGCTCGGCCCAGCGATCGTTCGCGGTGACGAGCATCCCGCCCTCACCCGTCGCGAGCGTCTTCGTGACATAGAAGGAGAACGCGGTGAGGTCGGCGCACGTCCCGATGAGCTCGCCTCGCAAGGTCGCCGGCAGCGCGTGCGCGGCGTCGTCGACGAGCACCACCTCTCTCTCCCGTACCAGGTCGCGCAGGACGTGCCAGTCGCACGGCTGTCCGCCGATGTCGACGCCCACGATCGCCTTCGTCCGCGGGGTTATCGCGCGTTCGACCGCCGCCGCATCGACATTAAGATCGTCGGGGCGCACATCGACGATCACCGGACGGGCGCCAAGGTATCGGGCGACCTCCGCGGACGCGGTGAACGTCCAGGTGGGGACCACGACCTCGTCGTCCGGCCCGACGCCCGCGGCCTCGAGGGCCAGGTGCAGCGCGGCAGTGCCGGAGACGACCGCGATCGCGTGCGGTACGCCGACGCGTGCCGCGAGCTCGCGTTCAAAGGCGTGCGCCTCTGGACCCGTGGTGAGCCAGCCCGAGCGGAGCACGCGCGTCACGGCCTCGATCTCCGCGTCGCCGATCTCGGGTCTCGCGAACGGGACGCGCAGGGTCATCGCGGCTTCTCCAGGACCACACCGAGATGCGATCGCAGCAGCGGCACGCGGCTCAGGATGGCGTATCGGCGCCTGCCCCCGAAGAGGCGCGAGCGGGCGAGGGGTGGTAGGAGGGTGAGCGTCGGCGCCTCGACCACACGCCATCCAGGAAAGAACCGGCGCAGCTCGTCCAGTGAGACCGGCCGGACCGAGCGGTTCGACGGACTGGGATACCGGAGGTCATAGATCACGGCGCGGCCGCCCGGACGGATCACCCGCGCCATTTCCTGCGCTGCGGCGGCGCGCTGCCACGCTTCCGGCAACGACGAGAAGAGGGTCGCCCCGACGACCGCGTCCGCCGACCGGTCCGCGAGCGGCAGGCGCTCGGCGCTCGCGACGGCGAGCGATGTGCGTTCGGTCCGCGCGCGCGCCTCGACGATGCGCTCGGGAAGGAGGTCGATGCCGACGTAGTGACCAACCCGGCCATGACGACGTGCGATCGCACGGGCGACATTCGCGTCGCCGCATCCGACATCCACGACGACGGCGGTCGCGGAGGGACCGAGCGCGTCGACGATCCACGCCGCCCGCTCTTCGTTCATCAGCGCGTTGCCGGGCGTCAGGCCGGACCAGCGCCGCGCGTGCCCGCTGCGCTCATAGCTTGCATAGGTCTCGGCGATGCGCGCTGTGTCGCCCGCTACCGCGCGTCTCACGAGCGCGAGGTTCCAGAGCCGCAGTTGCGGGACCCGTGCAGCGAGGCCGACGATAACCATTGGGAATCGGCTCGCGATGCCGAGATGCAGACCGTGCGCTTCGACGCGCAGCGGGCCCACGGACCCAAAGAGAGCTCGCAGCTCACGCTCGTCGAGCGCGATGGCGCGACCGTTGCCAGCTGTCCTACGCAGGTCGCACGAGATCACCAGGCCACCAGGTCGGACGACGCGGACCATCTCGGCCGCGACCCGCGTCCGGACGGCACGATCGACGATCGACGACAGCATCGTCGTCTGCAATACCGCATCGAACGCACCGTCGTCGAACGGAAGCGCGGTACCGTCGGCAATGAGGATCGTCGCGTCAGCTACGCGCGCGCGGGCCTCCGCGATCGCTTCGCCGAGAAGATCGACGCCGGCGAGATTCCGCGGTAAAAGGCCGTTCGCGGCGAGGAACTCGAGGTCGTCGCCAGTACCGCAACCCACATCGAGAACGTGGAGTCGTTCCCGCGCCCCGAGTTCGTCGATGACCGCGAGAACGTGGGCACGTCGCGCTCGGTGAGCGCGCTCGAGAGCGGGTGCGACCCGTGCGCCGTTTCGCGGGAGCGTGGGGTCGCGCCTTCGCCGCGCGTACTGGGTACGGACCGCGTCGGCTTCACAGGCGATCGCGTCTCGCTTGCTCACGTCGCCCGTGCGAGGAGCGCCGCGCTCGCGGCGTCGATGCTGCGCTCGGCGACCAGCAGCACACGAAAGATGAGGGCCAGGAGACCGAGCGCTACGCCGCCGGCCGCGCGGATCGCACGGGAGGGTGAGCGATTCAGATCCAGAAACTGAGCCTGCGCGAACGTCGTAGCTGTATCTCGCGCCGCACACGGCCAGCGAGGTACGTCGCGAGCGATCGCCCCAAGAGGCGCCGCAGGGCTCGACCCGCGAACCGCCGGGACGCCGTCATCTCTGGCTCGTGCTGGATCGGGATCACCACCTCGTCGAGCGCGCGGGCCCTTCGCGCGAAGAAGAGGAGGTGTGGCGAATATCGGATTTGGTCGTGGTCCGCGAGCGCATGCCGTGGCGCCGTGACCGGTCCGTACGGATAACACCTCGATCGACCGCTGAAGGGACGGAACCGATCGTACATGACTATGTAGGAGCGTAGGTCGGAGAAGCCGTTGGCTCCATAAAAGTCATGAAGGACGCTCGGATTGATCGAGAAGTACCCCCCATTGTAGCTGTAGATCGGCACGAAGTGGATGACGGAGCCGCCGATGTCTAGCGCGCGGACGATATTCGTCAGTCCCGCGCGCACGTCGAAGACGTGCTCCGTCGTCGCAGGGTCCACGACCAGGCCGAAACGACCGATGAGCGTCGGCGGGAACGGGCGATTGAGATCGTGGATGAGATCGGGCGCATGCTCGCTACCGGGAATATCGATGTTGGTCATCTCGCTGATGCCAATCGCTTCGAAGAACTCCCTTGCCGGCACCAGTGAATCGTCCTTATCGGCGTTCTCCTCACCGAGGGCTAACCGCAACTCCCTCCGCGTGAGGTAGAAATCCGGGACTCCGAGGCACAGCAGGGGACCGTGGAACGAGGACTTGGCGTGCTCGCGCAGGATCAAACGAGCCGCGCTCTTAATGATGGCTATGTCGACAGTATGCCTCCGCTCGCGGCGCGAGTGCAGCGGTCGAACGGGTCGCCCTGATAATCGCCACAGCGCCTGTGGTGCTGACGGCTCCATCCGAAAGGGAGGACGAAATGATTCAGGTGAGCGAACCGCTCCTCGGTGACAACGTCGTCCAGAACGTGACGCGTTGCGTTCAAGAGGGGTGGATCTCCGGAGAAGGCCCCTACGTCGAAGAATTCGAACGACGCTGGGCCACGTACTGCGGGATGCCGCACGGCGTGGCGGTCTCGAATGGTACGGTCGCGCTCGAGCTCGCAATGAGCGTTCTCGACCTCGAACCTGGTGACGAAGTCATCCTGCCGACCTTCACAATCATCTCGTGCGTCCTCGCGATCATCGAGACCGGCGCGGTGCCCGTCCTCGTCGACAGCGACCCTGTGACATGGTGCATGGACGTCGATCACCTGGCGTCACGTATCACGCCACGAACGCGCGCGATCATGCCCGTGCACATATACGGGCACCCCGTTGACATGGACCCAGTCGGTGAGCTCGCGACGCAGCACGGTCTCGTGGTCGTCGAGGACGCCGCCGAGGCGCACGGCGCCACCTATCGAGGTAGACGCGCAGGGAGCCTTGGCGACCTCTCATGCTTCAGCTTCTACGCGAACAAGATCATCACCACCGGCGAGGGCGGCATGGTCCTAGCGCGCGACGATCGTCTCGCGCAGCGTCTCCGCCGCGGCAGGAACCTTGGTTTCGGTCCTGGTAGGCGATTCGAGCACACTGAGCTCGGGCACAACTACCGACTCAGCAACCTGCAGGCGGCGGTGGGCGTCGCTCAGCTCGACAAAATGGACGAGCATCTGCGCCGTAAGCGTGCCATGGGCGCCCGATACAACGAGGGCCTCGCTCGCGTGCCGGGCCTCCGGCTGCCGGTCGAGCGTCCTTGGGCGACGAACGTGTACTGGATGTACGGCGTGGTGCTCGGCGACGACGTGCCATTCGACGCGGTCGTGCTCGCCGCCAGGCTTCGGGACCTGGGCGTGGACACGCGACCGTTCTTCCTTGGGATGCACGAGCAGCCTGTGCTCCGATCTCGCGGCCTCTTCGCGGGGGAGCACTACCCGCAAGCCGAGCGAATCGCACGACGCGGCCTCTATCTCCCGTCTGGGCTGACGCTCAGCCCCGCGCAGCAGGACGAGGTGATCGTTGCCGTAGAGAAGGCGCTGTTGGCATGACGAAAGAGGTCTTCGGACCGAGCTATGCCAACGCTTACGACGCGATTTATGCCGACAAGAACTACGGGGAAGAGTGCGACTTCATCGAGGCGGCGCTCCGCAGGAATGGCATCGCGGGCGGGTCTGCGATCCTGGACCTCGGTTGCGGGACCGGCGGGCACGCGCTGCCGCTGGCGCGCCTTGGGTATCGCGTGACCGGCGTCGACCGCGCTCCCGCGATGATCGACATCGCGCGGAAGAAGGCCGTCGACGCGGGCGTCGATGTGGTCTGGGAGGTCGGCGACGTGCGCTCATCCCGCGTCGCGGGCACGTTCGACGCGGCGATCCTGATGTTCGCGGTCCTCGGCTATCAGATCGCCAACGACGACGTCCGTGCGACCCTCGGCAACGCTCGACGCCATCTGCGTGCGGGGGGCACGCTCGTCTTCGATGTGTGGTACGGCGCCGCTGTGCTGCGCGAAGGACCCGGCGACCGCGTGAGAGTGATCGACCAGGGCGCGCGCCAGCTCGTGCGTGCAGTCTCCTCTGTCGTGCATGACGAGCGGAACGTCGTCGACGTCCGCATCCGGACGTGGGAGCTGCACGGCGCCGCCCTCGGATCCCGCTCGGACGAGGTCCATCCCATGCGCTTCTTCTCTCCGGTCGAGCTCGATCTCCTGCTGACGAGCTCAGGCTTCGGAGAGGGTTCGTACTTCGCCTTCCCATCCGTTGACCGGCCGCCCGACCCGCACCGCTGGAGTCTCGGTTGCGTTGCCGTGGCCAGGGAGGCTCGGCCTGACTGAGGTCCGTCAACGCGGCAACATCGTGCTATTCACTCGCCGCCTCATCAACGCCGGAGGCGCTGAACGTCTAGCTTTCGAGGAGGCGCGACGCCTGCGCCGCTCCGGCTACGCGACGCGGATGCTCGCGCTCCAGTACGACCCGAAGGTCCGCTTCGGTGGCACATACACGGAGCAGGTGACCTCCCTGCGGGCTTCCTACCATCCAGCCGGCTATCCCGCCGCAATCGCGCAGCTCGCGTATTGGTTGCGGCGCCACCAGCCCGACCTCGTGATCGCGATGTCGGTGGTCGATGCCGCCTATCTACGCTTACCCGCCTTGCTCACGGGTGTTCCGTACATCTGTCACGTGCACGGCTCCGTGTTCTGGTTCGAGAACGATCCGTCGAAGTACGCGCGGATGAACCGTGGCGCGCTGCGTGCGGTCATGGCGCGCTCTCCGTTCCACCGCGAGTTCGTTGCTCCGACGCCACCGTCGTCCACACCGGCGGCGGTGATGCGGCGCGAAGTGTTGGCGCGCTTGTATCGGTCCGCCGCCCGCGGTGCGCGGGACATCATCACGCTCTCGCGACGAACGGCATGGGAGGTCCGCGAGCTCTACGGCCGGCCCGCACGTGCTGTGAAGGGCGGCTTCCGCGCCGACCTGCTCACGTACGAATCACCACGGAATCCCTTGTTGAGGCTCGGACTCGGCAGGGGCCCGGTGGTGCTCAACGTCAACCGGCTCGAGCCGCGCAAGCGTGTCGACCTCGCGATCCGATCGTT
>JBKJQC010000240.1:0-2601 GCA_046593995.1 Polyangiales bacterium | reverse complement strand
GAGATGCGCTCGACCGGGGAGGTCATGGGCATCGCCGACTCCTTCGAGGTCGCGTTCGGCAAGGCGATCACCGCCGCCGGCCAGCCGCTCCCGACGTCGGGCTCCGTCGTCTTCAGCATGAAGGACGAGGACAAGCCGGTGGCGATCGTCGCTGCGCGCAAGCTCCATCGCCTCGGCTTCAAGATCATCGCCACGGCCGGCACCGCGGTGTCGTTCCTGCGTGTCGGCATCCCCTGCGAGTCCGTGCAGAAGGTCCGCGAGGGCTCGCCGCACATCGTCGACCGCATCAACCAGGGCGACGTCGTGCTGGTCATCAACACGTCGTCGTCGGCCGCGCGCGCCGTCCGCGACTCGTACTCGATCCGAAGGCAGACGCTCCTCGCGGGCATTCCCTACTTCACGACGGCCTCGGCCGGCCTCGCAGCCATCGATGCCATCCAGGCCGGCGCGACCTGCGCCCCCGGCGCCCCGATCGAGGTCAAGAGTCTGCAGGAGTGGCACAGCTGAAGAGGTCCAGGGTCTAGGGTCTAGGGTCTAGGGCCCGAGATCGAGACCGAGGCCGCCGAGAGATCCGTGACTGGGCGACCTCGAGGCGACGTTGTCGCGCTCGTTCCCAGGTTTTCTGACCCTAGACCCTAGACCCTAGACCCTAGACCCCTGGTAGAGTCCCCGCCGCCGTGCCCGCCAGCCCGAACCTGCCGACCGGTCCTGCTGCTGCTGCTCCCGAGGCGTCTTCCGAGGGGAATGGACCCGTGATCGAGGGAGGGGACCCTCCGGGGAGGGGCCCGAGTGTGATCGCCCCCGATCTCGGCCTCCTTTCGGTCATCGGCGAGATCGACCAGCCGTTCCAGCGGCTCGCGACCACGGCGAGCGACGCGCTGCTCCTCCGCATGCAGCACGAGCTCCTGCGCATCCGCGTGCTCGACGCGCGCATGGTGGTCCTGCAGCGCCAGGGACGCGTCGGGTTCTACGGCGCGTGCACCGGCCAGGAAGCCGTCCCGATCGCGTGCGGGTTCGCCGTGCGCGAGTCCGACTGGGTGTTCCCCGCGCTCCGCGAGCAGGCGATCATGCTCGTCCGCGGGTTCCCGCTCACGACGTTCATCGCGCAGGTGTTCGGCAACTCCGGCGACGTGCTCAAGGGGCGGCAGATGCCGTCGCACCCGAGCGGCAAGCTCGTGCGCCAGGTGTCGTGGTCCTCGGTCATCGGCCCGCAGATTCCGCAGGCCGTCGGCGCGGCGTGGGCTGCGAAGCTGACGAAGCGAGACGATGTCGTGCTCGGGTTCATGGGTGACGGCGCGACCAGCGAGCCCGACTTCCACTCCGCGATGACCTTCGCGGGCGTGCACCAGACGCCGAGCGTCCTCATCTGCCAGAACAACGGCTGGTCGATCAGCGTACCGACGGCGCGTCAGACGGCCTCGCAGACGATCGCCGTCAAAGGGCGCGCGTACGGCGTCCCGGCGGTGCGCGTGGACGGCAACGACGTCATCGCCGTCTACGAGGTCGTCCGCGCCGCCGTCGAACGCGCCCGCAGCGGCGGCGGCCCGACGTTCATCGAGTGCCTCACGTATCGCATCGGGGCGCACTCCACGTCCGACGATCCGACGCGCTATCGGTCGAACGAGGAGGTCGAGCGCTGGGGGCGCCGCGATCCGATCGAGCGTTTCCACCGCTACCTCGTCGCGAAGGGGCTCACGACCGACGCGAAGCGAGCGGCGATCGAGGCCGAGATCGACGCCGAGGTGATCGCCGCCATAAAAGAGGTGGAGCCCCTGCCGCCCCCCGCGCGCGAGTCGCTCTTCGACGACGTCTACGCCGAGCTCCCGTGGCACCTCCGCGATCAGCGCGCCGAGCTTGCGCGCACGCCGCTCGCGCCATCGCACGACGGCACTGCCGCCAAACAAAAGGGGGAACACTGATGCGAGGGCAGCGCTCGCGCGTAGGCGCCGCCCGGGCGCTGCTCTCCCTCGCGCTCTCGCTCGTGCTCTCCGGGTTCGGGTGCAGCCGCACGGCCGACGAGGAGCAGTGCAAGAAGCTCGTCGAGAAGAGCGTCGAGCTCCTCGCCGTCGAAGGGGGCGAGCACGGAGCGAAGGTGAAGAAGCGGCTCGAGTCGGACGCCCGCGTCGACTCGATCTCGAAGGAGACCTGCATCGGCAAGATCTCCCGCTCGCAGTACGAGTGCATGATCGCCGCGAAGACCTTCGAGGCCTTCGCCGCCTGCGATGCGAAATGAACGCCCGTCACCTCGCGATCGCAGCCGTCCTCGCTGCGCTCTCCGCGGGAGGGTGCACGCAGACGTTGAGCGGCAACGACTGCACGACCTTCCGCGATCGCCTCAAGTCGTGGGGCGAGAAGAAGGGGAAGCTCGATCAGAAGGCGTTCGACGACTTCATGAAGACGTGCCCCGGCACCAACGTGTCGCGCGGCACCTACCGTTGCCTCACCAACGCGAACGACGAGGCGACGTTCTTCCAATGCCTCGAGTGAGGCGCGCGGTGACGCTGCTGCCGCCCTTCTTGGCCGGCGCGATCGCGGTCTCCTGTGGCAGCGAAGGCCAGCTCGCCGGCGGTGGCGCGCCACCTCCCCCGGGCCCCGGCTACG
>JBKJQC010000085.1:0-14768 GCA_046593995.1 Polyangiales bacterium | reverse complement strand
GGGATCCTCTTCCGCGACATCAACATGTGCCGCACCTTCGTCGACCAATATGTGTCGAGACGAATCATCAAGCGCGCCGGGATCATCATCAACACCGGCGAGGACAACTACCTCACCACAGCAGACGCGGTGGAGCGCGCGCACACCGTGCTCGCCTCGCAGCTGATCAACGAGGCGTTCGCGCACAACGCCGGCTTGCCCGACGAGCTGCTCGGACTCGGTCACGCGTTCGAGATCAACCCCGCCATCGAGGATGGCTTCCTCCTCGAGCTGGCGCAGGCGCAGCTTGTTCGTCAGGTCTTCCCGAAGCATCCGATCAAGTGGATGCCGCCGACGAAGTTCAAGAGCGGCGACATCATGCAGGCGCACGTGCACGACATGCTCTTCAACCTGGTCGGGGTGATGACCGGCCAGTCGATCGAGCTGCTCGGCATGTTCTCGGAGGCGATCCACAACCCGCTCTTGATGGACCGCTACCTCTCGCTCAAGGCGGCGAAGTACGCGTTCGGCACCGCGCGTCACCTCGGCGACGAGATCGAGTTCAAGGCCGGCGGCATCATCGAGAAGCGCGCGCAGCAGGTGCTGTCCGAGGCGCACGAGCTCCTCGAGGAGGTCGCGTCGAAGTCGATCTGGACCGCCATCGGCGAGGGCGTGTTCGCGGACGTGAAGCGGACGAGGACGGGAGGGAAGGGGTACACGGGCGTCGTCGCGCGCGCCGCGACGTACCTCAATCCCTTCCTCGCCGCGCTCGAAACGGCGACCTGAATTCGGGTCTATTGTTTGGGTCTAGGTTCTGCGCACCAAGAGAGAGATGGGGGCACGGAAGCACGGCCACGGCCACGGCCACGGCCACGGAGAGCCTCGCCGATCCGACCACGTCGACGCGGCATGAGCCTTTCGAGAGAGAGACGCTCGTGTGTCGTCTCGTCGCTCGTGACTTCTCGCCTCGTCTCGCGCGTGGCCGTGGCCGTGGCCGTGGCCGTGGCCGTGGCCGTGCTCCGTGGGGCCGACGTCTCGTTCTCGGTTCTTCCGGTTCCGGGCTTCTAATTCAGCGCCGGCGCGTGACCCCTGGGGCATCTACTGCGTGCGCATCGCGTCGAGGATCGACGCGATGGTCCCGCCCTTCTCCGCCAGCCGTTGCACGAGGACCGAGCGCTCGCGCTGCTCGGGACGGAGGGCGCGGCGGTCGTCGAGGAAGGGCCAGAGCGCGTCGCGCACGGTCTCCGGCAGCACGTTCTCGAGGTACTCGAGCGCGGTCCCGCGGAGGTCGTCGTCGTCGGTGCTGAGCGCCCCGAACGCGAGCTGGACCGGGTCGCGATCGAGCGCGACCGAGAGCAACGCGAAGACGAACTGGAGGCCGCGGCTCGTCTTCAGCCGCAGGTACGCGTGCATGATCTCGAAATCGTCCCCCTCTTCCTCGGGCTCGAGCGCGAGGCGGCTCTCCCACGTCGCCTTGCCGGCCTCGATCTCGCGGAGCACCGCGTCGAAGAGCGTCGGGGGATCGATCTTCAGGTCGGGTGTTCGTCGCGTGACGTGCGCGAGAGCGATGCCGACCTGATAGCGCACCTCGAAGCTCGGGTCCGAGAGCGCGGCCAACAGCAGATCGCACGCGCGCTGCGTGGCCGCCGCGCGCAGGACGATGGGGAGTCTCCTTCGCTCGTCGACGCTCGCCTGCGGGTCGAGGAGGGCGTCGCCGATGGTGCCGACGATTCGCGTCGCGATGCCGCGGAGCGCGCGCAGAGCAGGAAGGGCGAATGAGTCGTCGGCGAGGAGGGGGAGCACGTGGGCGACGAGGCGGACATCCAGCGGAGCGCGCGCGAGGATCGGCAGGATTCGTGCGGCGTCCAGAGACACGAGCGCGGCGACGTCCTCGACGATGTCGACGCTCTCCGGCGACCGCTGGGTGACGGTCAACGGCGCGAGCGCCGACGACGAGGCTCCGTGCGGCAGTGGCTGGCTCGCGCGCCTCACGCCGCCCGTCCCGCGTGGCTCGAAGACCGCGATCGCGGACGGTGCGCCCGTCGTCGTCGGGGGCGAGTCGGCGCGCAGGCTCTCGGCCAGCGCCGCGACGTACTCACGGGAGAGCACGCGCGCGAGGTAGAGCGTGAAGCCGGCGAGGCTGACGGTGATCGCGAGCAGGAGCTCGGTCGACCGATGCGCCGCGAGGTGCAGCACCAGGATGGTCACGCCGCCGCCGACGAACGTGCCGACGCGGTCGAAGCCGACGTCGATCGCCGTCTTGGTCGAGCGCTTCTTCTCCGCCGGGACCGGCGCATAGAAGACCTCGTACCCGGACCGGAACATCGAATTCGAGATCGCGGCCTCGGCACCGCGGAGGCCGATCAAGCGACCGAGCGACGGCGAGACCGCCGCGACGATTCCGCCGACGATGACGCTGAACGGCAACGCGGCGACCACCCCGCCGGGGCCGAAGCGAGCGAGCGCGCGCTGGGTGAGGCCGAGCTGCAGGATGAAGGTCACGAGCGCCGTCGCCGTATGGAAGATCGCGAAAAAGCGGATCAGCTCGGCGCCGCTCTTGTATCGGGATGCAGCGGCGGCGTTGAACACGAAGTCGAGGAGCGCCTCGCTGGTGGCGATGACGAGCACCAGCATCGCGAGAGACCGCAGGTACGAAGACGAGCGCAGCGCCTGGATGGTCGGCTCGGGCGGCTGCTCCTCGCCGGCGCTCGCCACGGCCTTCTCGAACGCCGGCCGCCGCGCCACCCGCAGCACGGCGACTGCGCAGACGAGGTTCATCCCGCCCATGATCGCGAGGTTCGACCGCACGCTCAGCAGCATGCTCGCGTTCCACGCGAGGAGCCCACCGACGATCCCGCCGAGCGTGCCTCCGGCGCCGATGCGTCCGATGAACTTCTTGCAGGTGTACGGGTCGAAGCGCTCGCTGACGAGCGACCAGAACGTCGAGATCACCGTCGCGCCGAGGAGGGCGACGTGGAGGTAGAGCACGACCGCCGCGATCTTGGGATCGACGTGGGCGAGGACGTAGTCGACGAGGAAGAGCGCGGCGTTGAGCGCAAAGGCCACTGGCGCGACGCGCGCGGGACCGAACCGGGCCATCAACCACGTCGCGAAGAGCACCGAGACGAGCGACAGGGCCGCACCCGTCAGCACCATCGTCGGAAGCACGCGCACGGAGTACGCGGTGAGGAACAACGCGTCGCGCGTGGCGCGGCTCGCCACCTGCTGCGCGATCATGACGCACGATCCAACCGTGGCGGCCAGCACGGCCGTGGCGCGCGCTGCATGGGCTTCGGCCGTCATGAGAGAGGAGGTTGTACAGCGCGCTCAGTCCGCGGTCACCCCGTAGCGCAACAGCTTCCGATAGAGCGTCTTGCGGTCGAACCCGAGCACGCGCGCGGCCTCGGTGCGATTGCCGCCGACGGCCTCGAGCACCTTGAGCACGTAGCGTCGCTCGACTTCGTCCATCGTCGCGAGGTCGGTCGGATCGTGGCTCGCGACCACGACGTGCTCGTTGCGGTACGCGGCGACCTTCTCCGGGAGGTCCTCGACCGCGATCTCCTCGAAGCGGGTCAGCGCGACCGCACGCTCCATGGCGTTCCCGAGCTCACGGACGTTCCCCGGCCAGCCGTACGCGAGGATCTTCTCGCCCGCCGGGTGCGCGATGCCGCGCACCGGCTTCCCCATGCGCGTCGCGAAGCGCTCGACGAAGTGCAGCGCCAGAGACAGCGCGTCGCCGCCCCGCGCACGGAGCGGTGGGAGCGAGATGCCGAGCACGTTGATCCGGAAGTAGAGATCCTCGCGGAACGCCTTCTGATCGATGGCGTGCTCGAGGTCTTTGTTCGTGGCCGCGATCACACGTGCGTCGATGGCCACCTCGGCGTTGGCGCCGATCGGGCGGATCATCCGCTCCTGTAACGCGCGCAGCAGCTTCGGCTGGAGGGCGATGGGCAGATCGCCGATCTCGTCGAGGAAGAGGGTGCCGCCGGAGGCCTGCGCGAAGAGTCCGATGCGCGTCGTTCGCGCGTCTGTGAAGGAGCCCTTCACGTGTCCGAAGAGCTCGCTCTCGAGCAGGTTCTCGGGCATCGCCGCGCAGTTCACCGCGACGAAGGGGCCCTTCACGCGCTTGCTCTTCCGATGCAGGAGCTGCGCGACGACCTCCTTGCCAGTGCCGCTCTCGCCGGTGATCAGCACCGACGAGTCGGCCTCGGCGATGCGGTCGATCGTGGAGCGCACCTTCTGCATCGAAGCACTCTGTCCGAGCAGCGTGTCGTCCGCGGAGGACGCGAGCGGCGCGAGCGCGCGGAGGCGCTTCACCTCTGCGCGCAACCTGCGCGTCTGCACGGCGCGATCGATCGCGATGCGCAGCGCGGGGATCGGCGGCGGCTTGGTGAGGAAATCGAACGCGCCGACGCGGATCGCCTCGACCGCCGTATCGAGCTTGCCGTGCGCGGTGAGGACGATCACGGGCACGTCGGGGCGCGTCGCGACGAGCCGCTCGCACAGCTCGAGCCCGCTCATCTCGGGCATCGCCACGTCCGTGACGATGACGTCGAAGTCCTCGATCGTGGCGCGCTCCAACGCTTCGCGCGGCGACGTCGTCCACGATGTCTGCGCGTCGCCCAGGCTCGCCGCGATCAGCCGCAGGAGCGCCTGGTCGTCGTCGACCAGGAGGACGCGCTTCTGCTCGTCGCTCCCCATGACAGCTCCGGTCGTATCAGAAACGCCCGCGATAGTAAGCGAGCTCGCGCGCCCGTTCGCGGATGCGCGCTTCCAACGCCGTGGCCGCGTCGTCGTCGAGTGGGCCGCGCGCGACGCTCGCCACGTTCTGCTGCACCTCGTCGGGGGACGAGCAGCCGATGATCAGCGTGTCCGCCCCCTGCCGGAGCGACCAGCGCACCAATTCGTCGGCCGAGAGTCGCTCGCGCGACTGCACCCAGGTGCCGCCGCCGAGGACCTTCATCCCGATCACCGCGAGACCGCGCTCGCGCGCAGCAGGCAGCACGCGGTCGAGGAAGCCACCCTTCCCCTCGCGACGGAGGGCGCCCTCCGCGACGTTCACGGGGAGGAGCACCGTCTCGACCGGCAGCTCGCGGACGGCGCGCAGGAGCACGTCGGGATCGTGGTGCCCGGTCACTCCGATGCGGCGAATCTTCCCGTCGCGCTTCGCCTCGAGGAACGCCTCGAGCGCGCCCCCCTTGCCGGAGATCGTGCGGAGCTCCTCGTCGGTTCGCACGTCGTGGATCTGCCACAGATCGAGGTGTCCGACCTTCATCGTGGCGAGGGTCTTCGCGAGATCTCGCCGCGCGCCCTCTGCGTCCCGCGACGCCGACTTGCTCGTGATGAAGACCTGCGCGCGTGCTTTGGCGTCGAGCGGCCACACGCCGCCGTCGTACCGCTGCCTGCCGGCATAGGCGCGCGCGGAGTCGAAGTAGCGAACGCCGAGGGCGATGGCCGCGCGGATCACTGCGGTCGCCTCCGCGTCGCGCCCGTGCGTCCGGAGCACGCCCTCGCCGCCGAGCCCGAACGCCGTCGTCACCCGCGTCGTCGCCTCCATGATCCCTCGTCCTTCGATCAAGCCTGTATCGGCGAATCGGAGCATGATACTCGCTCAGCGTGCACGGCCTCTCCCCCGAACGACCCGCGAAGACCTCGAGTCCTTCCGAGGACACGCCCTCGGAAAACACGATCGCGCGCCTCCGGGACGGGCTCGGGCTCACGCACACGATCGCGACGGTGCTCGCGTCGCGCGGCCACGACGATCCGCGGGCGACCCGCGCGTGGCTCGATCTGCGCCTCGCCGATCTCACGCCCCCCGAGGCGATGATCGACCGCGAGGCCGCTGCGTCGCGGATCGCCGACGCGATCAGGCGACGTGAGCGCGTCGTGGTGTTCGGCGACTACGACGTCGACGGCATCACCGCGACCGCGATCCTGGTGACGACCATCGCGACGCTCGGCGGCGACGTCACGCCGCTCCTCGCCTCGCGCTTCGACGGCGGGTATGGCTTCTCCGCGCGCGCTCTCGAGAAGGCCCTGGCCCTGAAGCCCGCGCTCGTCGTGACCTGCGACTGCGGCTCGAGCGATCACGATCGCCTCGAAGGGCTGCGGCGGGCGGGCGTCGACGCGGTGGTCATCGATCACCACCTCGTCCCGAAGGAGGCGCTCCCCGCGCTCGCGTTCCTCAACCCGCACCGCCCGGAGTGCGGGTTCCCCTACAAGGGGCTCGCGTCGTGCGGGCTCGCGCTCTCCGTCGCCGCTGCGGTCCGCGCCAAGCTCGGCGTTGCGTTCGATCTGCGCCCGCTCCTCGATCTCGTCGCGCTCGGCACCGTCGCCGACGTCGCGCCGCTCACCGGCGACAACCGCGCACTCGTGAAGGCGGGTCTCGCGCGGCTCGCCACGTCGCCGCGCCCAGGCCTCGAGGCGCTCGCCGAGCTCGCATCGGTGAAGCCCGGCTCGGCGATCAGCGGTGAGGACATCGCGTTCCGCTTCGCACCGCGGATCAACGCGCCCGGTCGCATGGGCTCCCCCGACGCGTCGCTGAACCTGCTCCTGTCGCGCGATCGCGACGAGGCTCGCGCGATCGCCGCCGAGCTCGAGCAAGCCACGCGCGCGCGGCGCGAGATCGAGCGCCGCATCTTCGAGGAGGCCGTCACCCAGGTCGGCGAGACGGGGCAGATCGAGCGCCCGGCGATCGTCGTCGCGAAGGACGGCTGGCACGTCGGTGTCGTCGGGATCGTCGCGGCGCGTCTGGTCGATCGCTTCGGCGTCCCGGTCATCGCCGTCGCGCTCGACCGCGACGGAGGGCGCGCCGAAGGGCGTGGCTCGGTGCGCGGCCCCCAAGGGTCACGGCTCCACGACGCGCTGGTTCGCTGCAAGGAAGCGCTGCTCGGCTTCGGCGGACATCAAGCTGCTGCGGGCGTGCACGTGTCCGCAGCGGACGTGGAGCGGCTGCGCGACCTCTTCGCGCAGGCGTGCGGCGACGCCGAAGTGGCGCGCGGCTCTCACGTGCGCGGCCGGACGTCGCCCGTCTCCGACGCGGAGCTCGACCCGCGCGACGATCCGTGGGGTGTGATCGTCGATCTCGAGCGCCTCGAACCGTGCGGGGAGGGGAATCGTGCCCCGATCCTCGCGCTTCCCGGGGCAGAAGTACGCAGCGTCCGCGTCATGAAGGGGGAGCACCTCCGACTCGTGCTCGCCTGGGAGGGCCGGACGCTCGACGCCTTTGGTTACGGGATGGCGCAGGAGGCACCTTCCGAGAGGAGCCGCATCGATCTGATCGCCCAGCTCCGACGCGACACCTATCGTGGCCGAGGGGCCGTCGAGCTCCGCATCTCATCCGTCCGGCGCGCGTTCGGCTGAGGCACTCCGCGAGGATGCGGCGGCAGACGCGCCGCGCAACGTTGGCGCGGAGTGGCTCCCAAGGTTGCGCACAACGTCTCGGCCGTGCCCGTTATCGACGCCTCCGAGTCGACGGAGAACTTCCTGTCGTCGTGCGCGTACCAAGCACGGATGGGTACCTCGTGTCTGACAACGTGTCCGGAGAGGAATCGAAAGCGTGAGGTACGCGCCCACGGCTGCGCCTCTGGCTTACGGACCGCCCCTTCACGTCACCCTTCACGTCACGAGCAGCCATTTCGGGAATGATGCCCGGCCCTGTGTGTTTCCTACGGTACGGGCCGTGCATCTGAACAGCAGCGAAACATCGGTGACAGACCAGAAGCCCCGACGGAGGGTCCCCAGGCCTCGCCGAAAGCCCCGCCAATACGGAGGAATTCAAGATGATCCGCGACGACGACAACCTGCACTCGGGTCACGAGCACGCTGGTGAGAGCACCGGCGAGATTGCATCTCCGCATCCCCGCATGCCCGAAGGCATTGCAGAGGAGCAGCCTGTCGAGCAGCCGCGCAAGAAAGCGCGCCGTGGCTTTGCAGCGATGAGTCCGGAGAAGCAGAAGGAGATCGCCAGCCTCGGTGGCAAGGCGGCTCACGCGAAGGGCACGGCCCACGAGTTCTCCCCCGAGGAGGCTCGCGAGGCTGGTCGTAAGGGTGGTCAGGCCGCGCAGCGCGCGCGCCAGACGGCGACCGACAGGTCGACGCAGAACCCCACCAAGCACTGAGACTCGCATCGCCGGCCCTCCCACGCACTCGTGGGAGGGCTCCGTGCGTTTGTGGACCTGCCGTTCCGTCAGCCACGCGCGCCGAAGATTGCCGTTCCGACGCGGACCATCGTCGCGCCCTCTTCGACCGCGACTTCGAGGTCATCGGTCATCCCCATCGAGAGGACTGGCAGTCGTGTCGCGCCGCCGTGGGCATCGCGCAACGAGCGCAGCCGCTGGTGGAACGGCCGCGCTGCTTCTCCAGGTACGGCGCTCGCGTCATGCGAGACGTGCGGCGGGATGCACATCAAGCCGCGGAGACGGAGCGACGAAACGCCCTCGATGTGGCGTAGCAGTGCGCCGAGCTCGTCCGCGCGCACGCCGCCCTTGCTCGCTTCGTCGCCGAGGTTGACCTCGACGAGGACCGAGAGGGGCGTCGTGCGTTCGCCCGTTCGCTTGCCGAGCTCGTCGGCGAGGCGCATCGAATCGACCGCGTGCACCAGCGTCGCGACGCGCGCGACGTACTTCGCCTTGTTCGTCTGGAGACGGCCGATGAAGTGCCACTCGAGGTCGCCGAGGTGGGCGAGCGTCGCGCTCTTCTCGGCGAGCTCCTGCGCGTAGTTCTCGCCGAAGACGCGCTGGCCGGCGCGATACGCAGCCTCGACGTCGGACGCGGGTTTGGTCTTCGACACGGCGACGAGGGTGATCTCGTCGGGATCGCGCCCAGAGCGACGGGCAGCGGCGTCGATGCGCGACCGCACGTCGCGCAGGCGAGCGGCGAGCCGTTGCCCCACCTCGTCGTCGGAGAGCGTCATGGCGCTGCGTTCTGCGGCGGGCTCTTGCACGCGGCAAGGGGATCGTCCCCCTCGCACGGCGCGGACGCGACGCACGCGGAGAGCGTGTCCACGAGCGCGGGCTTGATGACGCCGAGCGAGCGCGCGCGGGCGCTGCTCCGCGTGCGGGCGTCCATCTCCTTCACGCACTCGGCGAGCGAAAGGCCGGGACCGGCGTCTCCGGCAGGCGCCGCTTCGCCCGCGCCGCAGCGCACCGTGCGTGAACAGATCGCGTCGACGACCTTGCGCATCGCCGCGCCCTTCTCGCGCGCGGCCCACGCCTCGGTGGTCGCCGTCCAACACACTGCGACCTTGCCACGGCGGTCCGGCGGCTCCATCAGCTTGCAGTTCACCACGGGGAGCTCGCGCTCCAGGCAGTCGACGTAGGCAGGGTGCACGCCCGCTTGGAGCTGCGCCTGGTCTTCGTCGCAGCGTGCGCGACACTCGTAGGTCTCGAGGTCGCACGATGCGAGGCGCTCGCACGCGCGCGCGCAGGTGTCCGCTTCGGTGGGCGGGGCCGGCGTCTGCGTGCTCGAGGTCGTCGCGCCGCACCCGAGGAGGCACGTGATGGCGATGGCGAGCGACTGCCTCATGAGCCAGCGATCGTCCTCTGATAGCAGGCGTCGACGGCGTCGTCGTGCGTGTCGACCTTGGGGCAGGGGGCGTCGTCCACGCACTTGCGGAAGGCGAGGACGCGCTCGCGACGGAGCCCGTCGACGAGACGTTGACCGAGCTTCACCTCTGGCTCCTTCGGATCGAGCGTCGCCTGGATGCACGCGTCCCGGCCGAGCTTGTCGAGGAGCTTGCAACGCAGGCTTCGATCACACACCGCGAGGGCCATGTCCTCTTGGTTCATCCCGTCGTGCGCGATCGGCGCGAGCGCCTCGTCGAAGCAGCGGAGGTGCAGCGCCTCCCGTTTTTCGTCGGAGATGGGGCCCGCGTGCGGCCCCGCGTCCGAGGCGGGAGCCTGTCCCGGGGTGCACGCGCGATCGAGGTCGACGAGATAGCAACGCACGTACGCGGCCACGAATCCCCGCTTCATCCGCGCAGCGTCGCGCGCGCACGTGCTCCGGCACGACGCGACGTCTGCGTGACTGCACGCGTGCTCCCGCGCGCACAATCGCCCGCACGCAGCGAGGTCGAGATCTTCTTCGGGCGTGCTCGGGGGGACGACGACCTTCGGAGCCGGCGCCGGTGGGCCGCAGCCCACGAGCAGCGCCCATGCGAACACCCCTCTGACCCTCGCTCGGAGAGGCGAGGTCACTTCACTTCGGCGGCGGTGGCGAGGATCTCGTCGAGGCAGACCTCGAGCTCTTTCGCCGCGTCCCTGTCGCGCCCGTCGCACTTCCGCGCCTTCAAGCACGAGACGAGATCGTCGACGGACGAGGGGCGGAGGGCGCCGTAGATCCCGAGCGAGCCCGTGCTGCGGATCGCCGCACGGCCTTCGCCGAGACACTGCGGCTTGCTGAAGACGCCGACGACGCCGCACTGCTGCGTCCGCTCGCAGACCGCGTTTGCGAAGAGATCGATGTTCGCTCCGGCTGCGTCCTGCTTCGCCTCGGTCGCCTCGACCACGCAGGCACCGATCACCTGCTGACGTGCCTTCTGGCCCGCCTCGCCCGGCTCGCAGACGGCCGGCGCCTTCTTCTCGATGCAGGCGACGAGCGCCTCGATGACGTCGATCGAGAGCACCCGGGTGATCGGCCGCCAGCGCCCGATGCACGTCTCCTTGTTCGTCCCGCAGCGCGCCTGGATGGCGCAGACCCGCTCGCCGAGCACCTTGTCTCTCGAAAGATCCGCCGGCGGGGCGCTGGACGAGGGGGCCGCGCTCGGGGCCGGACCGGTCGCCTGCGTGGCCGGAGGAGTCGAGGGGCCGCACGCGGAGAATGCAGCGGCTCCCATCGAGACGGCGAGCAGTCGGGGGACAAAACCGTAGGAACGTCGCATCGCGCGGGGGGGCATCGGACGGTCGCACGCTCGCACGGGCGCGCGCGGGAGGGGAAGCCCGCGCGCAGTCGTGGCATACCTCGGTTCCCGATGGTCTCGTCGACCCCGCCCACCTGCGATTCCACCGCGAGCCAGAAGTGCCTCGTCCGCGAGAGCGACCGCGACAGCGTGCTCGCCCCTGGAAACCCTGGAATCGACAGCGCGGACTCGGCGGGTCGAGCGCGTCTGCGTGGCGAGCGTCCGATCGAGATCGTCACGGACGATCGTCTCGTGCTCGATGCGCGCATCGCATCGCCCGAGGGAGCCTCGCGCGTCGTGGTGCTCGCGCACCCGCACCCGCTCTACGGCGGCTCGAAGGACGAGCCAGTCACGACGGCGCTCACGCGGATCCTCGCCGAGCACCGCGCGGCGACCCTGCGCTTCGACTTCCGCGGCGTCGGTCGCAGCGAGGGGCGCCACGGCGGCGGCCCCCCCGAGATCCACGATCTGATCGCGGCCGTGCGCACCGCGGCGCGTGAGCTCCCGGGTTTGCCGATCAGCGTCGTCGGCTACTCGTTCGGATCGTGGGTCGCCCTGCAAGCGGCGCGCACCCATCGCGTCGCGATCGATCGCGTGGCCATCGTCGCGCCGGCCGCCACCATCCTCCGCTACGACGAGATGCCTCCGGCGGGCTTCGGCTTCGACAGGGCGGCGCGCTTCGAGCGACCGGTCGCCATCGCGCTCGGCGATCGCGATGTGTTCTGCGACGTGCCGCGCGCCCGCGTCCTCGCCGCGCGGATCGGCGCTTCGATCGCGGTGCTCTCGGGGGAGGACCATTTCTTCGCGAAAAGTCGCCGCCGCGTGGCCGAGCTCCTCGTGCCCTTCCTCCTCGGTACGCGCGACCGCATCGACGAAGGGAGCGTCGCGTGAGCCGACCGCCGCGAGAGAGCGGGCTGGACAACGCCCTCCCCCCCGACGCCGGTCCCTCGACCCGCGCGGTGCACGCCGGCGTCCGGAGACCGGACCGTCATCACGCCGTCCCGACGCCGATCGTGGAGACGGCGACCTTCACCTTCGCGAACAGCGCCGAAGTCGCGGCGCACATGGCGGGCGATCACCCCGACGCCGATCGCGAAGAATACGGTCGTTATGGGAACCCGACGACGCGCGCGCTCGAAGAGCGGCTCGCCGTGCTCGAGGATCCGAGCGGCGGCAGCGAGTGCGTGGCGTTCGCCTCCGGGATGGCGGCGCTCACCACGGCGATGCTCGCGCTCTTGAAGCAGGGCGCCCACGTCATCCTGTTCCGCGATGGATACCGACGTACGCGGCAGTTCGTCGCGAAGACCCTCGGCGCGTACGGGGTCGAGCACACCATCGTCGAGCCCGGGGACCTCGCGGCGGTGAAGGCCGCGCTCCGGCCGACCACGCGGCTGATCGTCGGCGAGTCGCCGACCAATCCCTATCTCCACTGCACCGATCTGCGCGCGCTCGCGACCCTCGCGAAGGACGCGCGCGTGAAGACGATCGTCGACAGCACCTTCGCGACGCCGATCAACCTCCGTCCGCGCGAGCTCGGGATCGACCTCGTCGTCCACAGCGCGACGAAGTACCTCGCCGGCCACCACGACGTGCTCGCGGGCGCCGTGATCGGAGCCCCGGCGCTTTCGGGGCTCACCCGCGATCTGCGCGGGATCCTCGGTGGCAACCTCGATCCGCACGCGGCGTTCCTCGTCGCGCGCGGCCTCAAGACGTTGGCCCTCCGCGTCGAGCGCGCCAACGCGACCGCGCTCTCGCTCGCACGTCGGCTCGTCGACCACCCGCGCGTCGCCCAGGTCTTCTACCCAGGGCTCGCTTCGCACCCGACGCACGCGGTCGCCACCGAGCAGATGCGCGGCTTCGGCGGCGTGGTCAGCTTCCGCGTGAAGACCGATCCCGACGGCACGGGCGACCGTGCGCCCCTCGCCGTGACGAGCCGCGTGGTCGACGCGTTCCGCCTCGCCCGCATCGCACCGAGCCTCGGTGGGGTCGACACCCTCGTCGAGCAGCCGGCCATCATGAGCTTCTACGAGCTCTCGACGGCGGAGCGTCGCGCGGTCGGCATCGAGGACGATCTCATCCGGCTCGCCATCGGCATCGAGGACGAGGCCGACGTGACGAATGACGTCCTCCGCGCACTGCAGGCCCTGGAGGAGGCGCCGTGAAGCTCGAGGACCACCCCGCGACCAGCACCGCGTGCGTCTACGGCGGCGATCGTCCCGACCCGGCGACCGGCGCCCTCGAGCCGCCGCTGCACCTCGCGAGCGCGTTCGCGTTCGACGACGCGGCGCAGGCTGCCGGCGCGTTCCGCGGAGAGAACGATCATTACATCTACGGCCGCTGGGGCAACCCCACCGTCGATGGCCTCGAAGCCAAGGTCACCGCGCTCGAAGCCCCGTCGGGAGACTCGCACCACGCGGCCGAGGGGTACGCGGCGTGCGCCACGGCGAGCGGCATGGCCGCGATCTCCGCGACGCTTTTCACGCTCTGCGGCGCCGGCGACGCGATCGTCGCGCCGCGCTCGATGTACGGCGAGTCCGCGCGCCTCCTCCGCGAGCGGCTCCCGCGCTTCGGCATCACGACCACGTTCGTCGACCAGGTCGACCCGGGCGCGTACGAGGCCGCCATCACGCCTGCGACGAAGGTCCTCTACGTCGAGACGCCCGCGAACCCGACGCTGACCGTCACCGATCTCGCCGCCGTCGTCGCGCTCGCTCGCGCGCGCGGTCTGGTCGTCGTCGCCGACAACACGTTCGCGACCCCTTGGTGCCAGCGTCCGCTCGCGCACGGGGTCGATCTCGTCGTGCACTCCATGACCAAGCAGCTCGGTGGTCACGGCGACGCGATCGGCGGAGTCGTCGTCGGCGATGTCGAGCGCATCGCGATGATCAAGGAGACGGCGATCAAGTCGATGGGCGGTGTGCTCTCGCCCTTCTCCGCGATGCTCATCGCCCGTGGAATCCGGACGTTCGCGCTGCGAGCGCGGCAGGCGTGCGGGACGGCCCTCGCCCTCGCGCGCATGCTCGAGGATCACCCCGCGGTCGCGCGCGTCCATTACCCCGGTCTCGTGTCGCACCCGGGTCATGCGATCGCGAGGAAGCAGATGTCTGCGTTCGGGGCGCTCGTCGCCTTCGAGGTGGCGGGCGGAGTCGACGTCGGCCGTCGCGTGCTCGAGCGCGTCCGCATCGTCACACACGCGGTGTCGCTCGGCGACGTCCGCTCGTTGATCACGCACCCGGCATCGACGACGCACATGTCGATGCCCGCGGAGGCACGTCGCGCGGCGGGAGTCGACGACGGGCTCCTGCGCATCGCCTGCGGCATCGAGGAGACGGACGACATCGTCGCCGACGTGCGCCGCGCGCTCGAGGGGTGAGGTCGCTATGATCCACGCGTGGGCGAGCTCCGCGAGCTGAGGACGGTCGTCGTCGCGCCGCGCGGGGGCGCGTACGATCTTCGCCTCGTCGTCGGCCGCCGCACGACCCTCGCGCTCCGCGGTGGGGACCAAGCGCTCGTCGCGCGACTCGCGCAAGACGGACGCGACGTCGTCATCACGCTGCTCGGATCCGGCGGCGTCACGCCCGAGGACGAGGAGCAAGCGCTCGCCCGAGCGATCGGGTGGGGTGGGCTCGACGACGATCCGACTGGCTTCGACGCGTTGGTGGCCGCGCACCGCACCGTCGCGAGGCTCCACCGCAAGTACGGCGCGACGCGGCTCTCGCGGATGCCGACGGTGTTCGAGTCGTTCGCCCAGGCGGTCGTGCGGCAGCTCGTCACGTTCGAGGAGGCGAACGCATCGCTGCGGCGCCTCGTGCGCAGGTGCGGCGAGCCCGTACCCGGAACCGAGCTCGTCGCGGTCCACTTCCCGACGCCACGCATGGACTGCACGCGCGTC
>JBKJQC010001245.1:0-6056 GCA_046593995.1 Polyangiales bacterium | reverse complement strand
GGATCACCGCGGCAGCACTCTCGATCTCCCTCCGTCTCGCCTCCGCGCCTCCGCGCCTCCGTGTTCTTCTCGGAAGCGCGCACCACCGGGAAGCGCGCGAAGGCGACGACCGCGCCGCCCCCTCGCCTCTCCGCCTCCCTGTTGACGGGCGATCGGGCGAGAGTCAGCGGCGTGACGCTGAAGCGACTACGAGACGCCCGTCTCTGCGCCGTGCTGTCGAGAATCGCGCTCGGCGATTCAGTTCGGCGCCAGCGACGCGATGGCCTCGACGAGGTCTTCTTTCAAGGCCTCGTTGCCGTCGAGCGCGTACCCGAGGAAGAGCAGGATCCCCTTCTTCGCGGGGGGCGCGTCCGTCGCGAGGGCCACGGCGTGAGCGGGCTTTCCTGCGACCGTCGCCTCTTCGTAGTCCTGTCGCGAGAACGGGATTCCGTGGAGCGTCGTCTCGTGCGCTGCCGTCTTGGTCGCACCGAGGCTCATGTGGAGCTTCTCGCGTGCGGTAGCGAGCATCGACTTCGCCTCTCGCTCGGACTTCGCGCCCATCAAGATGTACGCGGCACGATCGCCCTTCGCGAAGCCGATCACCAGAGAGCCCTGGCTGACCCACTCCCAACCGGGCGGGACCTTGATCTTGGTGCCGTACCCGTCGACCTCGACCCAGGTGTCGTCGGTCGCGGTGCCCTTCTTCACGTTGTCGCTCGCGGGGCCGTCGTCTCCTGCGAGCTGCGACTTGGCGGAGCGCTCCGAAGATGAATGCTTGCAGGCGATCGGCAGAGCCAACGCCACCACCGCGAGTGATGCGAAGAGGAGCCTGGGGGTCATCTCGTGGACCCCAGCCTAGCAGACGCGGCTCAGTACGCGCGGCGAGGCATGCGCACGAGGCCCATGACGATCACGCTCAGCGTCGCGAGCCACCACGGGATGTCCCCGACCCGCTCGTAGACCGTCTTCGATCGCATCCAGCGCACCTCGCCGACGCGGGACGCCTCCTGGAAGATCGGCGTCTCCTGCGTCGACCGACCGTTGGGATCGACGAACGCAGACACGCCGCTGTTGGTCACGCGGACGAGGAAGCGACGATGCTCGATGGCGCGATACTTCGCGAGCGCGAGGTGGATCGCCGGCTCCGTGCTCTTGCCGAACCACGCGTCGTTGGTAACGTTCGCGAGGAGATCGGGATCGCCGTGCGTCACGATCGCGTTGGTGAAGGTCGGGAGGATGTCCTCGTAGCAGATGAGCGTCGTGATCTTGTGCGCGGCGCCGTCCGAGGTGGTGAAGGGGATCGGCTCGAGGCTCTGACCGGGCGTGAGCTGACCGCTGTTCTTCGAGATGTCGTAGAGCTGCGGGAACTGCTCGCCGAACGGGATGTATTCGCCGAATGCGAGCAGATACGTCTTGTCGTAGATGCCCTCGATCTTCCCGTCGGGGTGCACGATCGTCGCCGAGTTGTAGAGCTTGCCGCGGTCCTTGTGCTCGCCGGGCTTGGGTGGCTGCACCCCCGGGGTGGCGCGGCGGAGGATCACCCCGGTGAGCACCGGCGACTGCACCTGCACCCCGTCACCGAAGCCGCGGAGCACGAGCCGCTGCAGCGAGGGCCCGAGCAGCTCCTGGGGGATCAAGAAGTTGATCGCCGTCTCGGACCACACGACGAGATCGAGCTTCCCGTGCTCGAGCTCGAGCTTGTGGGTCGCGTTGCGGTGGATGGCCGCGGAGTCGCGGTGCTCGCCGCCGCCGAGACCGAGATTGCCCTGGACTACCCCGACCTTCGCCTTCGGTGCGGCCGCGATGCGCGCGTCGACCATCGGCATGCGGATCGCGCCGTAGACCACGAGGAAGATCGGGCCGGCGAGCGCGAGACCCACGCGGCGCCGGTCGATCGGGCGCTCGTCGAGCCGCGCCCACGCGAGCTCCGCCAGGGCGATGCTACCCCCGGCCAGGAGCACGCCGATGGCGATCGGCCCGCCGAGCTCCGCGGCCTGCATCAGGAGCGGGACCTTGTGCGTCTGCGCGCCCGTGTACCAGGGGAAGAGCAGCGGATAGATCAGCTCGTGTGCGATGAACGCGAAGACGAAGGCGGTCGCGATCGGCCACTGTTTGCGATCCGCCCGGGCGTAGAGCCAGGTCATGAGCGCCATGCGCCCGCCCTGGTAGGCGCAGAGGATCACCATGAAGAGCGCGCACAGCGGCACGGGGAAGCCGCTGAACATCTTCAGCATGTCGAGCAGCCAGTAGAAGCCGAGCAAATTACACGTGAGGCCCTGGAGGAGCCCGAGCCAGAGCGCGCGGCGCGGCGTCTGCCCGCGAATCGCGACGAGGAGCGGCGCCCAGCAGATGAAGGCGAGGGGCCACACGTCGGTCCCGGGGAACGCGCCCCAGTAGAGGACGCCGGAGAAGACCGCGAGGAGCGCCGCGTTTCGCGCGGACAACGCCGTCGCGGCGTGCGGGCTCACGTCGATGCGCGCGTCGTCGACCGCGATCGCGTCGTCCTTCGCCATCGCCCTCGCGTCGATCAGCGCCTCGACGTCGGCCGTCTCCTTCGACTGCGAGGCGGGCTTCTCTTGGGACTTTCCTTCGGAGCTCACGGGTCCGAGGGGTCTACACCTTCCGCGTCCGCGCCGGGATGTCCGATGAAGTCGGCTACGAAGTCGAGCACGCCCTCGACGATGGCGAAGGCTGCCCCGCACCCACAGCGCACGGTCTCGTCGTGACGCGCGAGCTGCCCCCCACAAACCGGGCACGCGAGGACGTCGCGTAGTGCTTCGTCGAGCTCGCTCATCGCGGCGTATCCTATGTCGGGATGCTCTTCAGACGAAGAGCTCGTCGACCACGCCGCTGACCTCGCCGAGACCGGTGGTGACGCCGACGGCTTTCATCGCGGAGTTGGTGACGTTGACCGGATGCTTGCCGGTGGCGACGACGTGCTTGCCGGGCTTCAGTCCGCCCGCGCGCCCCGCGATCAGGGCAGCCATGCGCTCCGTCGAGTGCGCGGAGTTGTCCTTGTTCCCCTCGGGATCGCGGCCGTGTCCCCCCTCGTTCACGTAGACCATCGCGGTGTTGTCGATGAGGGAGCCGGTGCCTTCCTTCGTGTCGCGCAGCTTGCCGACGAGATAGGCGAAGTGCTTCAGGTGCCAGGCGATGACCTTGCTCACCTCGGGCGTCTTCAGCGCGTGACCGACCTCGTGCAGGTCGTACGGTGCGCCGATCAGCGGGTGCGCGCTCATGTGCGACTGCGCCATCGTCAGCATGAGCGTGCCCGAGCGCGAGAGGTCGCATGCGAAGGCCATCGCGATCAGATCGCAGAAGACGCGCGCGCGCTCGTCCTCGTTCGAGTACCCCTTGCTCACGTCGAAGCCGTCGCCGCCGTTGCTCGACTGGAGGCCGCCGAGCGAAGGATCGGCGCCGGGATCCGGCAGCTTGTTGCAGACGTCGGTGACCGTCGGCGGGATCGCCGCGATGCGGCGCTCGAGGTCGCGGATCTCGTCGAGGTGTCGCTGCAGGCGCCGCTGATCGACGACGCCGAGACGCGGCATCAGGCGCTCGCTGCTCTTGCGCACGACGTCGAGGATCGACTTCCGTCGCTTCAGATCGAAGAGGGCCTTCTCGGCGGCGAGCGGATCCTTCGGGGCGAAGTTGGCGAAGAGACCGTCGTAGGCGGCGCGCGGGCTGACCGTCGCGGGCACCTCGACGATCTTCCCGGTGGCGTCCTTCTTCGCACTCATGATGTCGCGGCCGTACGGCGCGCTGACGCTCAGGTACCACCCGGCCTGCACCTGGTAGTTGAGCGCCTTGAGCTTCGTGTCGCCGGCGATCGCGTCGGAGACGACCCAGTCGGCGGTCGGTCCCGCGAGCGTGCGCGTCTTCGCGGCGACGCTGCGCATGCCGGTGAAGAGCGGGTTGAGCGACTGGATGTGGAAGTCGTCGCTGCGACCGCCGGCGGGGATGGCGCCGCCGTTCTCTGCTGCCCACGGGATCTTCAGCCCGGAGACGACGCTGACGAGATCCTTCACCGGCAAGAGCGGCGCGAGCGCGGTCTTGAGGTCGTAGTCGGCGCCGACCTTGTCCGGCACGTAGAGGTCGTGGAGCGGATCGCCGTCCGCGCCGATCGAGTGACCGCCGAACACCATCAGGAAGCGCTTCGGGATCGGCGTGCCGTCCGCGTGCGCCTCGCCGTGCGAGTTCAACATGATCTCGAGCGTCGGCAGCGCGACCGCGACACGTCCGAGCCCTCGGAGGAAGCTACGGCGATCCATTTATTCCTCTCTCCGGTACATGAACCACTCGCTGCCCGTGAGATCGAGGAGCAGCTGATCGAAGCGGTAGCCGCTCCCCTTGAAGTTCTTCGCGAGCGTGTCGAGGTACGGCTGATCCTCGGCGGCCTCGCGGTGCCCCATCGCGAAGCGGTACACCTGCGTGACGAGGCACGTCTCGAGGGTGCCGCTCTCGATCAGCCGATCGCCGAGCTCGGCCGGGCCCTTGAACGCACCGACCTCGATGAGCTTTCCCTCCCCCGAGATGGCGCACTCCGGGAGATCGGGCTCGACCTCGCGATAGCGGCCCATGTGGTCGTAGCGCTCGAGGCCGAAGCCGACGGGATCGGTCTTGTCGTGACACGACGCGCACCCGCCCGTGCGGTGCATCGCGTAGCGGTCGTACTTGCACTTCGCGGTCGCGTTGCCGGCCGGCGGCTCGTCCGCGTTCACGTTCGCGGGCGGCGGCGGGATGTCCTGACAGAGGAGCCGCGCGCGGACGAGGATCCCGCGCTGCGTCGGCGAGCTGTCGCCGAACTTGCCGGCCACGCTGAGGAACGCGCCGTGGGAGAGGATGCCCTTCCGCGGGTTCGTGCCGTAGGGCACCCAGGTCGGCGTCGGGCCCGGCAGCGGCAGGCCGTAGTGCTTGGCGAGGGTATCGTCGATGAAGGTGTCGGTCGACTTGAAGAGGTCGAACCACGACCCCTTCTTCTCGAAGACGACGCGCTCGACGAGCGCCGCGCTCTCCTTCTTCATCGCCACGGTGAGCGTCGCGTCGTGCGGCAGCTGCTCGTATCCGAGCCAGAGCGCGTGGAATCGCTGCACGCGCTCGCGCGATCGCGGCGAGTCGAGGAGACGCTGCGCCGCCGCTTTGATCTGGTCCGGAGAGCCGAGCGCCCCTTGTTCGGCCGTGTCGAGCAGCGTCGTGTCGGGCGTGGTGCCCCAGAAGAAGTAGGAGAGTCGGCTCGCGACCTCGAAGCCGTCGAGCAGCTTCACGCGCGGACGACCCTCGACGGGCGTCCCGATCTCGACGCGGTAGAGGAACCGCGGATCTTGGAGCATGGCTCGGATGACTGCGTCTACCCCGATCCAGAAGTCCTTTCCTTCGACTGCGAGCGCTTGAAGGCCTAGGTACCCCGCGACGTCCTCGTCGCTCAGCGGCCGTCGCAGCGCGCGGCGACCGAACGACTTCACGAACGTGGTGAAGCACCCCGCGTCGTCCGGGCCAGTCGGCGTGCACGTGACCAACTTGGCACGAATGGCAGTATTCTCGAGCGCGCGCTTCGCGGCGTTGGTCGCGAGCGCCTCGGCCGCGTCGATCAGCGCGGCCGACGCCTGCTGCGTCGAGAAGTCGTTGTCGAACGGATCGCGCACGTCCTCCGGGAGCGCCGTGAAGCCGGAGCCGGTGCCGTCGTCGAGGAGATCCGCGAGCGTCGCGTCGTACTCTTTACGCGTCAGCCGACGCATCCCCATCTTGCCGACGCCGTCGACCGCGACGGTGGTGCCGGGATCGGTGCTCGGCCCGCCGGGCGCCTTGCCGTCGTTCTCACCGATGCTCCCGGTGGTGCACGCCGCTCCCCACGACGAGAGGAGTGCGACGAGCGCGATACCGCCGGTCCACAGCGCCGGTGAGCGCGTGAGCCGCGAGAGGTGAGGACGCATGCCCTACCGAGCAGCACGCGCCGTGCCCTACCCGAGAGCGCCCCTGCCGGTGTACCGCCGGGGGATTTTGCGGATCGCGCGGTCGAGTCGACAGCGACGTCACGCGGACGATCGCGTAAATGACCTCGAAATCACGGAGTCTCGTCGGCG
>JBKJQC010001198.1:0-5421 GCA_046593995.1 Polyangiales bacterium | reverse complement strand
GCTCCTCGACGACGACGGGCACAGCGACCGCGCCACGGTGCTCGTCGACGTGGAAGGCGTGGTCCGCTACGCGTCGAGCGTCGGACCGAGCGGTAAGCGGAACATCGACGAGCTCTTCGCGAAGACGATCGAGATCAACGGCGGGCGCCCTGCGCCGAGCGGCCCACCGACGCCGAAGGGGACGCTCGCGAAGGACGCGACCCTCTACGTGAAGAAGGGGTGTCGCTTCTGCGGGAGCGTCCTCCGCGCAGTCCACAACCTGAAGATCGGCGACCACGTGAAGGTACGCGACGTCGAGACCGAGCGTGCCGCGCGGAAGGATCTCGAGGCCATCGCCGGTCCTGGCGCGAAGGTTCCGGTGCTCGTCCAAGGCGGCAAGGCGCAACAGGAGTCGAGCGCGATCGTGCAGGCGCTCGGCGAGCTGTACGTCCTACGATGAGCGCGTGACCACCTACGATTTCGATCTCTTCACCCTCGGCGCGGGCTCCGGCGGCGTCGCTGCGAGCCGGCGCGCGGGTGCCCACGGCGCCAAGGTCGCGATCTGCGAGGAGGGGCGCGTCGGCGGCACGTGCGTGCTCCGCGGATGCGTCCCGAAGAAGCTCCTCGTCATGGGGAGCCACTTCGCCGAGGAGCTCGCCGACGCCGCAGGGTTCGGCTGGACCATCGACGGCGCGCGCCTCGACTGGGGCGCGCTCGTCGCCGCGAAGGACAAGGAGCTCGAGCGGCTCGAGAGCGTGTACCGACGCATGCTCCGTGACAGCGGAGTGACCGCGCTCGAAGGTCGCGGGAAGATCGTCGACGCGCACACCGTCGAGGTCTCGGGCAAGCGCTATACGGCGAAGAACCTCCTCGTCGCGGTGGGTGGACACCCGACGCCTCTCGAGGTCCCGGGAGGCGAGCATGCGATCTCATCCGACCAGGCGCTCTCCCTCCCGGAGCTGCCGCGTCGCGTGCTGATCGTCGGTGGCGGGTACATCGGCTGCGAGTTCGCCGGGATCTTCCACGCCGCGGGATCGAAGGTGACGATGCTGATCCGCGGTGACGAGCTCCTCCGCGGCTTCGACGACGACGTGCGCGCCGTGTTGACCGCGTCGTATCGCGCGAAGGGCATCGTCATCACGTCCGAGGTGCTGGTCCGCGACATCGAGAAGCGCGCCGACGGGAGCGTCAGCGTGCTGACGAAGAGCGGCGACACCCTCGACGCCGACGCGGTGATGGCGGCCATCGGTCGCACCCCCAACACGCGCGGGATCGGGCTCGCGGAGGTCGGTGTCGAGCTCGATGGCGGAGGCGCGAACGTCGTCGACGCCCAGTCGCGCACGGCGGTGAAGAGCATCTTCGCGGTCGGCGACTGCACGAACCGCATCAACCTCACGCCCGTCGCGATCGCCGAAGGCCGCACGCTCGTCGACATGCTGTTCAAGGACGGCGACGGCGTCATGGATCACACCGAGGTCCCGTCGGCCGTCTTCAGCCAACCGCCGATCGCGACGGTCGGCTGCAACGAGGGCGTCGCGCGTACACGCTTCGGCGAGATCGACGTCTACGTCGCGAGCTTCCGCCCGATGAAGCACACGCTGTCGGGGCGCGACGAGCGCACGATGATGAAGCTCGTCGTGGATCGCGCGACGCAGAAGGTCGTGGGCGCGCACATGCTCGGCGCCGACGCGCCGGAGATCATCCAGGGCGTCGCGATCGCGATTCGCTGCGGCGCCACCAAGAAGGACTTCGATCGCACGGTCGGCATCCACCCGACCGCGGCCGAGGAGTTCGTGACGATGCGCGACCGCCGCCCCGACCCCTCGCCACCGACGGAGCGCTGAGCCACCGGGCGTTGGTGCCACCATCGTCATCGCGGTACGCTTCACGCGTGGAACCCGACCGCGACGAGGACATCTACGACGACAACGGCGTCGACCGCTCGCTCGTCCGCTGGTTTCTCGCGCTCACGCCCTACGAACGGCTCGCCGCGCTCGACGACGCGGTCCAGTTCGCGGAGCTCGCGGAAGCATCGCGTCGTGATCCGGCCCGCTGAGCTGTTGCGCGTCCTCGTCGACCACCGCGTCCGCTTCATCGTGGTCGGTGGAGCGGCCGCCGTGCTGCAAGGCGCTCCGATCAACACGCTCGACATCGACATCGTGTACGACCGCGCTGACGACAACATCGGAGCAATGTTGATGGCGCTCGATGCCCTCGATGCCGTGTTCAGGACCGACCCACGTCGGCTTCGCCCGAACGAGAGCCACTTGCGTTCGTCTGGACACAAGCTGCTCGAGACCCGTCTCGGCATCCTCGACGTGCTCGCGACCATCGAGGACGACACGGACTATGCCGCTCTGCTCCCCCACGCGGAAGCGATGGCGGTCGGCGCCCTCACGATCATGGTGCTCTCGCTCGAACGTCTGATCGAGGTGAAGCGGAAGCTGACCCGCCCGAAGGATCGGCTCATGCTTCTGCAGCTCGAAGCGACGCTCGACGAGCGCCGGAAGCAGTCGCGTTCCTGAGGGGCGGACTCGCCATCGGAATGACGGAGGAGCCAGTGGCACTCCCTCGCGCTCGTCACGGCTCGAACGTCGCGAGGGTCAGCCCGGGCGGCGCCGTGCGCAGGCCGACGGCGTCGATCGTCTTCCCGCTGCGGTACTTCAGCCCCTCGCCGTCGTTCGGGGCGTGGAAGCTCGCGAGCTCGATGAAGGAGACGTCGGTGCCTTTACGGAAGAGGCGCGCGAGGTAGAGCGCGCGGGCGACGCCGTCCGAGTCGGGGCCCTCCGTCTCGATCATCACGAGGCCCATGTACTTGAAGGAGCTGCTCGCCGTGCGGAGCGCGATGCGGACTTCGTCCTCGCCGCGCCCGCGATCAGGGTGGTCTTCGTGCAGCGTGTCGTAGAGGTAGTCGACGCGTCCCAGCGCGAACGCTGCGTAGCGCGCGCGCACGAGCTCGTTCGGCGTCCCCGCGAAGCGGTTCTTCTCGTGGAGCGGCGCGCAGCACTCGCCGTACTTCTTCCCGGACGTACAGGGGCAGGGTCTCGACGGCGCGCTCGACGACATGACGTCGTCGACTACTCGGCCTCGCCGCCCGGAGAAAGTCCCTTGTCGAAGCCGGTGCGGAAGACCGCCGGATCGATCCCCGCGGAGACGAGCGCGTCGAGGATCGAGGCGCGCGCGTCGGTCGCGGCGGTGCGCGCCGTGGGCACGTCCACGCTGGTCGAGATCTCCTCGGCCAGCGCCTTTGCCTCGTCGACGGCCCGACGGAGCTTCTTCAGCCGGGTCACCACGCCGGGATCGCTCGCCGTCTGCGCGATGGCCGGCGTCGCGTGGGCGAGGGACGTCGCGAGTGCGGAGAGCGTGTCGAGCGCGCGATCGATCCCGTCGAGCGCTTCGACACGCAGATCGAGAGCGGTCAGGTCTCGCTCGGCCTTCTCGCGAAGGGCTTCCTGGACGTAGGGCGTGATGCGTTCGGGCTTCGCCATGGAATTACTTGTACCGGACGGCACGAACCTGCACAAGTGTTCAGCAGTCGGGGAGCGTGGCGCGTGCATTCTGCTAGCGTTTCGCACCCTGATGCGGCTCACGATTGCGATCCTGCCCTTGCTCCTCATCTCGTGCGGCGGAACCCCGTCGCCCATCGAGGCCCGGCCCTCCGACGCGGGAGCCGACGCCGACGCCGCCCCCCTCGCGGAGCAGACCCTCCAGCTCTCGAAGGTCGTGATCAACCAGTCGGTGGCCGTGCCGCTGCTCGTCGACGGCGTCGCCGTGACGACGCGCAACGCACCGGTCGTCGCGAACCGCGATGCGCTCCTCCGCGTGCACGTGAAGCCGGGGAAGGGTTGGGTTCGCAAGCGCATGCGCGCGACGTTCGTCCTCCAGACGAACACCGGAAAGCTCGAGCTCGCGGACGAGCGCGACGTCGGCACGCTCGGCTCGTCGGACGGCGATCTCGAGAGCACCTTCCACTTCGACATCCCGAAGGCGAAGGTCCTCGTCAACGCCACGTGGACGGTGTCGATCGTCGAGAAGGCCACCGGCGCCGTGTTCGCACGCTGGCCGGCGGAAGACGGACTCCCTGCCGAGAAGCTCGGCGCCGCGAAGACCGGTAACCTGAAGATCGTCCTCGTGCCGGTTCGCTACGACTTCGACGGGAGCGGCCGCCTCCCCGACACGAGTGAAGAGGCCATCCAGGCGACCCGAGACATGATGTTCCGGATGTATCCGGTCGAGGACGTCGAGGTGACGGTCCGGAGCGAGCCGTTCCCGTTCGCAAACGAGATCACCGCGATGGGCCCGGGCTGGGAGCAGCTCCTCGACGCGATCATCGATCTGCGCGCTCAGGATGCGCCCGCGAAGGACGTCTACTACTACGGCCTCTTCAAGCCGAAGGAGCGCTTCTACGAGTACTGCAGGGAGGGCTGCACGCTCGGCCTCTCGAACCTCGTGACCAGCGCCACCGACGCGTTCATGCGCGGGAGCATCGGCATCGGATACGGCGGCGAGCAGTCGGCCGAGACGCTCGCGCACGAGGTCGGTCACGCGCACGGACGCGCGCACGCGCCCTGCGGCGGTCCGCGCGGCATCGACGGTCGCTTCCCCTACGAGAACGGCGAGATCGGCGTGTGGGGCTGGGACAGCGCCACCAAGACGCTGATCGATCCCGAGCACACGGACCTCATGGGCTACTGCCAGCCCGTCCACGTCTCCGACTACACGTACAACCGCCTCGCGATGCGCATCACGACCGTGAACAACTCCGCGTACATGTTCGGTGGCGACGCGACCCCGCGTGCCTACCGGCTCGTGCACGTCGCGGGCGACGGCAGCCTGAGCTGGGGCCGGATGATCACGTCGAAGGACAAGCCGGAGTCCGAGCCGCGCACGGTGACGTACGAGACGGAGACCGGTCAGAAGACGACGGTGACCGGCTTCTGGTACGCCTCGGGCGACCGACCGGGGGGCACGCTGGTCGTCCCCGACGAGCGCGCGGCCGTCCGCCTGCACATCGAGACGATCCCGCTCGCGACCCAGAAGGTCATCGAGCTCCCGCGTCCCTGACGCTCGCTCACCGCGCGACGCGACCCGCCGGCGCGCCTGCCGGACTGGCAACCGTGTCGCGCGATCGTGTCAGGATCGCTGCACCTGTCGCTTCGCCGGACGCATCGCGCGGGCGGGCCCACACGTCGTCGTCTCGTTTCGTGCGGGAATCGTGCGGAAGGCGCCGGACGCCGATTGCTGGCAAGACCCTTGCAGGGAGTCCCGCCGTCATGGCGAACATCTTCCCCGCTTCCCACGCCGTCCTCGGGCACGCGTCTGCCTGGTACGCGCGCGGCGCCGAGGAGCTCGCGCAGATGGACTCGGAGCTCGCGCGCCTCGATGTCCGCGAAGTCGCTCGCCAGCTCTCGAAGCTCCGCGACGAGCTCGCCCTCGAGTCCC
>JBKJQC010000989.1:0-2523 GCA_046593995.1 Polyangiales bacterium | reverse complement strand
GCGCATGCGGAGGACGTTCACCGGCTACCCGTGGGGTGACTACGTCGAGTCGGTCGCGCTCGCCGTGCTCTTCATGCCGTTCGCGGGCCTCGGCTGCATCGTCTACTGGCTCACCTGCTACGCGCTGAAGCCGCTCCCCGAGACGAAGGAGGCACGCGCGCGTCAGGGCGCAGTGGCCGCGCAGATCGACTCGGTGTTCTCGCGCGAAGCCGCCTTCGTCGCGAACAACTGGGTCCTCGTCGCGATGCAGCTCTTCGTCGGCATCACGACGGCCTACCCGCTGATCAGCACGATGATCAACGGCGAGGAGATGACCGTCGGTCCCAAGTTCTACAACACGTGGATGATCCCGCTCGGGCTCATCCTCTTCGCGTTGATGGGGATCGGACCGCTCCTCGGCTGGCGCAAGACGAGCGAGGCGGCGCTCCGCAAGGCCTTCCGCATCCCGCTGACCGCAGCCGCAGTGGTCGTCCTCGTGCACGTCGTCGTCGGTCCCACGTTCGGCTTCCCGGCCTACGTCGAGACGGACGCGATCTACAGCGGCGCCCTCGGCAAGGTCCTCGCAAAGCTCGGCGGCATCATGCCGGTGCTCGCGACCGCGCTCGCCGGCTTCAACATCGCGGTCATCCTCCAGGAGTACTCACGCGGGCTCGCCGCGCGGCGGAAGGTCGCGCAGGAGCCCTTCTTCACGGCGCTCTTCGGCCTCGTGTCGAAGGCTAGGCGTCGCTACGGCGGCTACGTCGTCCACTCCGGGATCGTCGTCATGTTCCTCGGCTTCGCGGGCTCCGCCTACAAGGCCGACGGCGAGTTCGCGATGCGTCCGAACGAGGTCGTGGACTTCCACGGCTACCAGTTCACCTATCTCGGCCCGCGCCGTGTCGACACCGACCCGGCGAAGATGGAGATCTACATCGACGTCGCCGTGAAGAAGGGCTCGCGTGATCTCGGCGTGATGCACCCGGCGCGCTTCGTCTACCGACGGCAGTCCATGCCGACGAGCGAGGTCGCGATCCGCGCGGGCCTCCGCGACGACATCTACATCGCGCCCGGCTCGGTCAACCCGGAGACCAAGCTCGCGACGATCCACGTCTACGTGAACCCGCTCACGTCGTGGATCTGGCTCGGCGCGATGATCCTCATCCTCGGCGCCGCCATCGCGACCTGGCCCGATCCCGAGACCGAAGAGGTGGGCGTCGGCGCCTATCTACGATCGGCGGGCGGCGTCGCCGCGTCGCTCGTCCTCGGGATCCTCCTCGCCATCACGCCGGCGCGCGCGTTCGCGCAGACCGGGGGAGGGTCTTCTCTCCACGCGGGCAACGTCGAGATGAAGACGAATCAGGAGCGCTCGCTCTTCTCCAACCTGCTCTGCATGTGCGGTTCGTGCGATCGGCTCCCGCTCTCGACCTGCGCCTGCGACTGGGCCGACGGCATGCGAAAGAAGCTCTCGGCGCGCCTCGGCATGGGCGAGTCGATCGAGTCGATCACCGAGTCCTACGTGAAGGAGCACGGGAACATCGCGCTCAACGTGCCTCGCTCGAAGAGCGTCTGGATGGTACCGCTCACGCTCGTGACCTTCGGCGCCGTCGGGGCCGTGCTGCTCGTTCGCAATTGGACGAAGAAGAAGAAGGCCAAGCCCGGAGACGACGAGGTTGATGAACTCGGCAAGGGCGACGCGCCGTCGAAGACGGGTGCAGCCGGCGCGAAGGACGAGTACGACGCGAAGTTGGACGCCGAGCTGTCCGATCTCGATCGCTGATGTCCGAACCGGAACGGCCGATACCGTTTGCAGCGAGCCTCCCGTTCCTCGGAAGGGGCTGGGCGCCGTTCGCGTTCGTGGCACTGTTCGTGGTAGCGACGGCTGCGCTCGGACTCCGCTTCGGGATCGGCGCGTCGATCCTCGTGCTCGCCGCTGCCGCGCTGATGATGGTGATCACCATGGCCTTCCGCGCCGTGCAGAGCATCGCCGAGCCCGACGAGGACGCGGGCCTCCTCGACGAGGTCCCGACGCCTGCCCTCATGCAGAAGCAGGTCGCGTTCAAGGCGCTCAAGGATCTCGAGTTCGAGCGCAGCGTCGGCAACATCGGCGACGCGGACTACGCGGAGATCCACGCGCGCTACCGCGAGGAGGCGAAGCGGGCCATGCGCGCCGTCGACGAGGAGCGCCGCGAGCTGCGGGCGCGCGCCGAGCAGCTGGCGGCCGACGCAACCGCAGACAGGGGCGCCGAAGAAGCGGAAGAGCCCGCCGCGGACGACGAGAAGGACGACGAGAAAGACGATGAGAATGCGGAGGAGCCCGCGCCGCTCTTCGATCCTCGGGTCGAGAAGAAGGCCGAGAACGAGCCCGGCAAGGTCGCGTGCGCCGAGTGCGGCACCAAGAACGATCCCGACGCGAAGTTCTGCAAGAGCTGCGGCGGCAAGATGGGCGAGAAGGAGGTCGAGGCGTGAGGCGCGCTGCACGGCTCGCGGCCCTCGCGCTCGTCATCGTCCCCGCCCTCGGCGCGAATGGGGCGCGCGCGGATGCCG
>JBKJQC010000895.1:0-3277 GCA_046593995.1 Polyangiales bacterium | reverse complement strand
CCTCGCGCGTGCGATTTCCATCCTCAAATCCCGTGGCGTCGCCCACGACACGGACATGGCGGCGTTCGAGGTCACCTCGAAGGGCTTGCGCATCGATCGCGAGCGCTTCAAGGATCTGCGCGGCGTCATCACGGGACTTCCGGTGAGAGAGGGATGACGACACGCGCCGGCCGCGACAGCCTCGTCACACTCGCGGAGATCGCGCAGCTCCTGCAGTCCACCGAGCAGCCCGGTGAGCGGATCGTCCGTGCGCTCGAGCGCCTCGGGGACATCGTCGTCTACGATCGGTGCTCCGTCGTCATCCGCCGCGCGACGGGGCCCGAGGTCTTCTGCGTCCCGGTACCTTGCGGCGAGGAACGGTCGCACGGCCGCGTCTCACAGCTCGATGCGCTCCTGCACGGTGAGGAGTCGGTGGAAGCTGCCTCGAGCGACACCAGAGGGAAGAGCCATCTGGCGCTACCGTTGGTCGTCGGGGACGTCCCCGGCGTGATCTTGGTCGAGCGCGCCGGTGCGCCTTATGACGAGACGGCGCTCCGCGTGCTGTCGGTGGTGGGCTCGCAGCTCGCGACGTACGTCGCCTACTGCCACCTCATCGACGAGCTGCGCGAGCAGATGTCGAACGTCGCGCGCGCGAACGCGTTCCAGGAGCTGCTCGTCGGCATCGTCAGCCACGATCTGCGCAATCCGCTCTCCGCCGTGCTCGCGGGCACCGCGCTCTTGCAGAAACGCACCCGCGACGTCGCCGAGACCGGCTTGATCCTGCGGGTGACGACCAGCACCCAGCGCGCCCTTCGGATCATCAACGATCTCCTCGACATGACCCGCGGTCGGACCTCCGGCGCGTTCGCGATCGCGCCCGACGAGGGGGACGTCGCCGCCGTCGTGCACGACCTGGTCGACGAAATGCGTCTCGTGCATTCCAAGCGCGAGATCCGGCTCGACGCCGCCGAGGCTCCCATCGACGCGACGTTCGACGCCGACCGTCTCACGCAAGCAGTCGGCAACCTGCTGTCGAACGCCCTCCAGCACGGCGCTCCGCTGACACCGGTCCGCGTGTCACTCGCTCAGACTGCCGACGAGGTGAGCGTCACCGTGTGGAACGCCGGTGCGGCGATACCGGCGGAGAGCTTCATGCACATGTTCGACCCGTTCAAGCGTGCGAGCATGGTCACGAGCGCGGGCCAACGCCCCAAGGGACTCGGTCTCGGTCTCTACATCGTCGACCAGATCGCGAAGGCGCATGGCGGACGCGTGACCGTGACCTCCGGTGCCGAGGGGACCGAGTTCCGGCTCACGCTCCCGCGCCGCACCCCCCCCGCAGCGGCCGGCGAGGGATCGAGCGCGGGTACGCCGACCGAAGACGTACCGTGACCTCATCGGTGCAATCGTGATGGCGGAGATGGGCGACGTCGTCGTTCGCACGAGTCCTTGGTCAGCTCTCCGGGCCAGTCAGCGCAGCAAGGAGGGCGTGCACGTTCGGCCCGGTCGCCTCGATGGATCGAGCGAGCGCCGACAGGGTGAGGCGTAGGCGCGCGGCGTCGAGGTCGACGGAGTACGCATGCCGCAGAAAGTGTCGAAATGACATCACCGTCGCCCAATCGGCGAGGGCTGTGGGCGGCACGATCGCAGGGCGGAGCCCGGGGACGGCGAGCGCGGACTGCTCGAGGAGCTCTCGATGCCACGAGCTTCCGCTCCGCGTCGGGACACCGAGCCCCTTCTCGATGCGGAGCAGTAGCGACTCGAAGGCCTGATACGCATGGTCCAGCTCGAGGGCGACGAATGCGGCCGCATGCTCCGACGCATTGGGATCGGCCGATTGTGCACGAGAAGCGTGACGACGCACCTCCTGCCACTCGCGTTGTAGCTCGGCGAGCAACAGCTGCAGCCGCGCGTCCGCGGGGCTCACACTCGAGCTCCGTCTGCGCGCGCACGAGCGAGCAACGACTCCGGAGCCGACTCCGCAGCGATCACGTGCACGTCGCGATCGATCGCCAGGGAGATCGCGCCGGCGAGCCGCATCGGATCGGCGCAATCCTCGACGAGGAGGTCGACGTCGCTTTCGTCGTCCGGCATCCCGCTCGCGAACGAGCCGAACACGATCGCGTCACCGAGCTCGCCTCGCGCGCGGGCTTCCGCGACCGCCGCGTGCAGCAGCGGCAACACCCGAGCGCGCAGCGCATCGGCCTTCGCCGTTTCCTCGGCGAGGTCGCGCTCGATGCGCGCGCGGACCGCCGCGCGGAACGCTGCGAACAAGGCCGTGTCGAGCGATGACGGCTCCACATCCGCAGTCTAGGTCGGCGTGCAACCGGTAGAGCGGGAAAACGCGCCGCTTGCGCCAAGGTGCGCGACGCTCCGATGGTCGCGCCTCCAGCTGAACGGTGGGGGCGCACGCAAGCTGCGGATGATCGAGCAGCGCGCCGACCTCGGGCGAAATCCGGGCGAAGCCCCCGCTCAAGGATCGTCGCGATCCTTCCGTGGGCGCGGGAGCGCGTACTCGTCGAGCCGTGACACCAGCGTGCGCCGCGAGATCCCGAGCTCCTTCGCGGCGAGCGTCTGATTGCCGCGGCAACGTGCGAGCGCCTCTGCGATGCGACGGCGCTCGTCGATCTCGTCGGTCGGCTGCGCACGGAGCCGGGTGGTCGGATGCGACGCGATCCCCGAGGGCCGGGGCGGGAGCTTCGCCCGGACTGGCTCCACGGCGCGCTGCACGTGGACGGCGCCCATCTTCTCGACAGGGAGGTGCGCAGCGGTGATGCGGCCGCCGGTCGACGAGAGCAGGACTGCGCGCTCGATGACGTTGCGCAGCTCGCGCACGTTTCCCGGCCAACCGTAGCTCTCGAGGAGCGCGAGCGCGTCGTCCGAGATCTGCGGCGTGCGCGTGACGCCGGCCCGGGTGCACGCTTCGTGCGCGAACCGGCGGGCGAGGGGAGCGATCTCCGTCATGCGCTCGCGAAGCGGCGGGATCTGGATCGAGATGCCGTCGAGGCGGAAATACAGGTCCTGGCGGAAGCGGTCACGGGTGATCTCCGCCGCGAGATCGCGGTTCGTCGCCGCGAGGAACCGCACGTCGATGGTGCGCGGTCGCAGCGCACCGACGCGCGTGACCTCGCCCTGCTCGAGGACCCGCAGGAGCTTCACCTGCAAGCCGAGCGGCATCTCCCCGATCTCGTCGAGCAACACCGTGCCGCCGTCCGCGGACTCGAGGAGCCCGAGCTTCGTGCGTACCGCGCCGGTGAACGCGCCCTGCTCGTGACCGAACAGCTCGCTCTCGAGGAGG
>JBKJQC010000872.1:0-3064 GCA_046593995.1 Polyangiales bacterium | reverse complement strand
GCGCGACGACGACGTGTCGAAGACGATCGGCAGACTCGCGAACCCCCGTACCTCCGTGCCTCCGTGCCTCCGTGTTCAATCCGATCTGCGGCGGGGCAATCGAGAATCACGCTCGGTCATTTAGACGAGCGCGCGCTTGATCTCGACGGCGGGCCGGACGAGGCTCCGCCGCGATGACCGTCCCCGTCACCGAGGTCCCCGCCCTCCGGGAGAAGCTCGCCGCCGCACGCGAGCGTGGGCTGCGCGTCGCCATCGTCCCGACGATGGGTGCGCTCCACGACGGACACCTCGCGCTGATCGACGAGGCGCACCGTCACGCGCAAATCGTGGTCGTCAGCATCTTCGTGAACCCGACGCAGTTCGGACCGAACGAGGACTTCACGAAGTACCCGCGCACCTGGGACGCGGATCTCGCGGCGTGCGCGGAGCACCGGGTGGACTACGTGTTCGCGCCGGCGTCCCCGAGCGTCCTCTACCCGCTCGGCGACGAGACGCGCGTTCGCGTGCCCGAGACGGCGAAGCACCTCGAGGGCGCGTTCCGGCCGCACCACTTCGAGGGGGTGGCGACGGTGTGCATGAAGCTCTTCCAGATCGTCGGACCAGCCGTCGCCGTGTTCGGCCGCAAGGACTACCAGCAGCTGCAGATCGTCTCGCGGATGGTGCGCGACCTGTTCCTGCCGATCGAAATCGTCGGGCTCGCGACGCGCCGCGAGAGCGACGGTCTCGCGCGGTCGTCGCGCAACGTCTACCTCTCGGCGGACGATCGCGTAAAGGCGCGCGCGATCCCGCAGGGACTCTCCGCGGCCGTGCGCGCGCTCGAAGGCGGCGAACGGCGCGTATCGGCGCTGATCGCGGCGGCGCGAGAGCCGATCGCCGGGACGGCGACCTCGATCGACTACGTCGCGATCGCCGATGCGACGAGCGTCACGCCGCTCGCCGACGACGCGCTCGTCCAGGACCGTGCGCTGCTCGCCTTTGCGGGCCGCTATGGGACCACCCGGCTCATCGACAATGTCGTCTTGGGCGAGGATTCCGCCCCCATTCGCTGACGGTGCTAGAGTCGCGCCGATGCGCGTCGGGACGCTGAAACGCGAGACGAAAGAGACCTCCATCGCGGTCACCATCGGCCTCGACGGCACGGGCCAGCACGACGTGAAGACGCCGCTCCCGTTCCTCACGCACATGGTGGAGCAGCTCTCGAAGCACGGCCTCTTCGACCTCGAGGTCCATGCGGCCGGCGACATCGAGATCGACGGACACCACACGACGGAGGATCTCGGGATCACCCTCGGACAGTGCGTCGCGCAGGCGCTCGGCGATCGCAAAGGCATCCGTCGCTATGGCTGGGCGGTCCTCCCGATGGACGAGGCGCGGGTGGCCTGCACGATGGACCTCTCCGGCCGTCCGTTCTTCGTCTGGGAGGTGCCGATGCCCAAGGCGAAGATCGGCAACTTCGACGTCGAGCTCGCCGAGGTCTTCTTCGAAGGCTTCGCCCGCGGCGCCCTGTGCAACCTGCACATCACGAAGGAGCGCGGCGACAACCTCCATCACATCGTCGAGATCACGTTCAAGACCTTCGCGAAGGCCCTCGAAGCCGCGACGCGATTGGACCCGCGCGTGACGGGGGTCCCCTCCACGAAGGGCACCCTGACGATATGATCGCGATCGTCGACCTCGGGCTCGGGAACCTGCGCTCGGTCGAGAAGGCGGTCGCGCACGCGGCGCTTGCAGCCGGTCAGCCGGCGCCGGTCGTCACGCACGATCCCGACGTGATCGCGGCGGCGGAGCGGGTGTTGGTGCCGGGACAGGGTGCGTTCCGTGATGGTGCTGCGGCGCTCGCGCGGGACGGGCACGCCCTCGCCGAGGCGATCCGCGCGTTCATCGCGAAGGATCGACCGTACTTCGGGATCTGCCTCGGTCTGCAGCTCTTGCTCGAGAGCAGCGACGAAGCGGCCCTTGCGCGCGGCCTCGGGGTGTTTGCCGGGAACGTCGCGCGGATCCCAGACGATCTGAGGGAGACCGATGCCGAGGGGAACACGCGGCGGCTGAAGGTGCCGCACATGGGCTGGAATCGCCCTCACCTCCTCGCGACCGGCGGGGGATCCGCGGCGCGCGACGCGCTGCCGGAAGCAGACTGGTTCTACTTCACGCACAGCTACCACGCGGTCCCCGCCGACGCGGAGCTCGTCGCGGCGACGGCCAGCTACGGATGCCTGGAAATCACGGCGGCGATCGCCCGCGGCGCGCTCCTCGCGACGCAGTTCCACCCGGAGAAGAGCCAGCGCGCGGGGCTCGCCTTGCTGGAAAAGTTCCTGCGCCGACGCAGCTGAGGGAGGCTCCCGACATGGAGCTCGTCCCCGCCATCGATCTGCTCGATGGACACGTCGTCCGCCTCCACCAGGGCGACTTCGCGAAGGTCACCCGCTTCGCGATCGATCCGGTGGCGCACGCGAAGTCCCTGCGCGGAAAGACCGCGCGCTTGCACGTCGTCGATCTCGAGGGCGCGCGCAGCGGTGCGCCGACGCAGCACCCGCTCATCGCGAAGATCTGCGAGGCGTTCGGGCCGGGCGTGCAGGTCGGCGGTGGCGTCCGCACGCACGAGACCGTGACCGCGCTCGTCGCGCTCGGCGCGAGTCGCGTGGTGCTCGGCACGGCGGCGGTGAAGGATCCGCAGCTCGTCCGCGAGATCGCGATCGAGCATCGGGATCAGGTGATCCTCGCGGTCGACGCGAAGGATGGCTTCGTCGCGATCGAGGGGTGGACGCAGGTCTCGAACGTGACGGCGCTCGACGTCGCGCAGCGCTTCGACGGCTCGGCGCTCGACTCCCTCCTCTACACGGACGTGTCGCGCGACGGCACGCGCGTCGGGCCGGCGGTCGAGGTCACCGCGAAGCTCGCGCGTGACAGCGGGCGGCGCGTGCTCGCGAGCGGCGGAGTCGGATCGCTCGACGATCTCCGCGCGCTCGCGGCCGCAAAGGACATTTTCGGCGTGGTGGTCGGGCGCGCGCTCCTCGAGGGCGCTTTCGACGTGGACCGAGCGATCGAAGCCTGCAGATGAGCGGAT
>JBKJQC010000847.1:0-5352 GCA_046593995.1 Polyangiales bacterium | reverse complement strand
CGAGATCGACACCGCGCGACTCGCCGTCGGCACGCAGAACAGCGTCCTCGACGGCAACGCCATCGACGGTGGGCTCGCGCCCACCGGCATCGGCCTTCGAATCGCGGGCACGGATACGAGCGGGATCTTCGTCACGCGCAACAGCATCTCCGGCGGGCCGGGGATCGGCGCGAGCAACGCCACGACGCGCGGGGTCTTGCTCAGCAGCTGCACGAACTCGAACCCGGCGCGCTTCGTCGCCAACAAGACCATCCGCGGCGGCGGTGGCCGGGGCTTCGGCTTGGACGTCTCGACCTGCAGCGTGGTCATCGAGGACAACGCCCAGATCCTCGGGAGGTCGCTGGCCACGCCGAACGGCGAGGCCACGGCGATCTCTTGCAACGGCGGCTCCGCGCATCGCTGCGTCGTCGCCCGCAACAAGGTGATCGCGGGCACGCTCTCCGTCGACTCCACGATCGCCCGCGGGATCAACGTGCTCGGCATGACCGCGACGATCGAGCGGAACGACTCGATCCGAGGCTGCGGCTTCGGCGCTCCGACCGGCTGCGTCGGTGTCGACATCCAGGGCGGGGGTATCGGCTCGATGGTCGACGGCAACACCATCGAGGTGAGCGTCGGCACGTTCAACACCGGCGTGCGCGCGCGTTGGACCAACGGCCGCATCATCAACAACCTCGTGTTCGCCGAAGGCGGCATCGGGATCGATCTGGACGTTCGGCCGAACGCGACGGCGTTCTTCGAGACCATCGTGTCCTCGAACACGATCGTCGCGCCGACGGGCTCGGCGTTCGGGAAGGACACGGCGCTCCTCGCGGTCGAGAACGAGACGACCGCGGGCCCGGCGAACGGGGTCTTCCGCAACAACATCGCGCTCTGCCTCGGCGGCGGCACGCGCCGCTGGGCGTTCCGCGAGTACGGCGGCTTCGCCGAGCCGCGCGTGCTGACCAACAACGATTTCTTCGGATGCGGGACGCTCTACGGAGACGTCGAGACCGGGGCGGTGACGACCATCCCGGCCATCGAAGCCCTCACCGACATCCCGCTGAAGGGCTCGAACTACTCTCTTGATCCGGTGTACGCGCCGGGGACCTACCAGCTCTCCATCACCTCGCCGCTGCTCGACAAGGGGACGGCCATCGACGCTCCGCCCTGGGACCTCGTGGGGGTGATGCGGCCGTCGCGGGCAGGCTACGACATCGGCGCGTTCGAGCTCCCCTAATCGCTCACACTCGGCGGAGGCCGGTCGCGTTCTCGAGCAGCGTGTCGCGCACGGCCTGCGCACGCTCGCGCGCGATCGGCACGGCGACACCCTCGCCGTCGGTCTCTCCGCCCACGAGCAGCTCGTCCCCCGCGTCGCGCACGAGCTCGCGAACGTGCTCGGGGTTCACGAGCCAGTTCCGGTGGACACGGAGGAGCGCGCGTCCGCCGAGCGCCGCCTCGATCGCCGAGAGCGAGAGATCGAGATCGAATTTTCCGCGCTTCGTGTGCACGAACGTGAGTCGGTCGGCGGCCTCGAACGCCCACACCTCGTCCGGACGAAGGAACACGAGCCCCTTCTTTTTCCGGGCGACGATCTTCCCGGGACCACTGGCGGCGACGCGGGTCGGACGACGCGCGATCACACGGCGTAGACACTGCGTCACGCGGTCCTCGGTGAACGGCTTCAGCAGGTAGTCGACGACGCCGAGATCATAGGCCTCGATGGCGTGCTCCTTGTACGCGGTCGCCAGCACGAAGAGCGGCGCGCCCGGGCGCCGGCCGAAGGAGCGAACGAGGTCGAGACCGGCGTCGTCGCGCACGCTGCCGACGAGGTGGATGTCGGCGAACACGACGTCCACCGGCGGCGCGTCCGCGGCGAGCGCGAGCGACGCGGCCTCTGCGTCGGCGACGGCGCCGACGACCTCCGCGAGCTTCGACTCGTGCAGGAGCTCCACGAGGTAGTTGCGCGCGGGCCACTCGTCCTCGACCACGAGGACCCGCAAGGGCGTGGCGTCGAGAGGCGGCTCGGCCATGGGGTACTACGGACGGGATCAGGCGGTGGCGCGGTCGGGCCGACTCGCCGACGGCAGAGGCGGCGAAGGCTTCGCGCGCGCGTCCTGCGCGGTGCGTGCGTCGAGGAACTCGACGATGGCGCGGGTGCCGTCGGTCGACGACTCGATGCGCAGCTCCGCGTTCGGGAAGCGCAGCTCGAGGCGGCGGCGGACCACGTTGAGACCGACCGCGCCCTGCCGGATCGGACCGTCGGAGAACCCCGGGCCGTCGTCTTCGACGGTGAACACGACGCGATCGTCCTCACCGCGCGCGGCGCGCACCGAGACCGAGCCGCCACCTCGGCGACGAAGCGCCCCGTGCTTCACGGCGTTCTCGACGAGCGGCTGCAGGAGCAGGCGAGGCACCAGCACCGACCGCACGGCGGGATCGATTTCCCAGCGGAAGGAGAGCGCGCCCTTGTGACGCGATTCGAGGATCTCGGCGTAGCGACGGAGCCACGCTTCCTCTTGCTCCACCGACTGCATCTCGTCGCCGTCGCGGAGCGCGTCGCGCAACAGATCGCCGAGCGCGGCGAGGAGCCTCCGCGCCTCGCGCGGATCCTCGGTCACGAGGCCGGCGATCGCGTTCAGGGTGTTGAGGAGGAAGTGCGGCTCGAGGTGTCCGCGCAGACGCGCGAGCTCGGCCGCGGTCTTCAGCTTCTCGACCTCGAGCGCTCGCACGCGCGCGTCGTGCGCGGCGAACGGGTAGACCACCGCGAGCGAGAACATCCCGAGGTGCGCGACGCCGACCATGATGCCCGCCGTGACGATCGCGAGATAGCTGTGACGGAGCTCCGGCGGCGCCCCCATCAGCACGACGGGCCAGACCTGTCCGACCATGAACCAGAGCGACGCCATCACGAGACCCACCGATGCGCTCGCGGCCGCGCTCAGCGCGACGGTCGCGAACGGCGTGTAGCGCTTCAGGAGGGCGTGATCGTAGGAGCGCCCGGCAGCCAAGAAGAGCACCGGCAGCTCGATGGCGATGTACGTGAGCCGCGAGAGGACGACGGGGAGCGGTTGGCCGGAGCCGAAATGTCCGATGGCGATGGCCCCGGCGATGATGAGCACGATGCCGAGCGCCGTGCGCTTCCTCCGACGCAGATCGGCTCGGTCCATGCTGGCGTGCGGAGGAATGCCGTAGGCCTCGAGCCGGGCCTTCACCGCATTCACGCACGCGTCTTCGCTGCTCTTGCTCACGGGTTGCTCACGGGTGATCGAGATCGTGGAGCTTACGCCGTACCGATGGACAACGCTGCGAAGTCGAGGCGCTCGGACCCGACCCCGCCCGAGGAGGCGAGCGCGTCGGCGAGACGGCGGCGCACGCGAAAGAGGCGTGATTTCACGGCCTGTCGGGTGAGCCGTGCCTGACGCGCGAGATCCTCGATGCGGACGTCCTCCTCGACGAAGCGGCGGAAGAGGTTGGCGTCGGCCGCCGGGATCCGCTCGAGCGCGTCGACCAGGACGGCGAGCATGTCGCGGCCGAACGCAACCTGCTCGGGATCGTCGTTGGGGTCGGCGGCGGGCTTCGCGACGAGATCGTCGATCGAGACGTGCGCTGCGCCCCCCCCGCGTCGTTCTCGGCGCATCGCGCGCCGCTGCATGCGGCAGGCGTTGAGCACCACGCGGAAGAGCCACGAGGTCGGGCTCGAGCGCCCCTCGAACTGCTCCGCGTTCTTCGCGGCGAGGATCAGCGCGTCCTGCACGCAGTCCTCCGCGTCGGCCTCGCTGCCGAGGATGCGCACGGCGGAAGCGACGAGGCGCGCGCGGGTGCGGGGATTCTCGATCTCGGCGAGGATCAGCCGCGCGGCGGCGTCTCTCGCGAGCGGGAAGCGCGCCGCGCCCGGGTTGTGAGGCGGGTTGTGAGGCGCGTTGTGAGGCGGGTCGTGAGGGATGCCCGCAGCATGCTTCGAGGAATTCCCCCCCTCGGAGACGAGCAGTTCCGGCTCCAGACCGAGCGCCAGATTGGACATGCCCGCCAGAGTGGGGTCGCTCCCTCCCCCCGGCCCAGGGGATCCGACGAACCGGGCCTGCCGTGGGACGAACCGGGCGGACGGTTCGACCAACCGGCGACGTCAGTTCACCGCGTCTTTCGGGGCGGAGCCCGCGTCATCCGTGAGGTCGACGAGGCGAACGGCCGCAGCGAGCGCGTTCGAGACGTGGCGGAACTGACCTTCCGCAAGCTTCAGCGTCACCCCGTTGCCATGGAGGTGGACGTGGATCGTTCCGCACGGACAGCGCGTCACCCGCGCCTGATCGTTGGAGGTGAGCTCGACGTGCTGTCCACACTTCTTCGCCATGACGGAGAGGGATGCTAGCACCTCCGGCATGGGTGCGGCCGAAGCGAACCTCCGGCTCGGGGTGGATCTCGGCGGCACCAAGATCGAAGCGGTGATCCTGCAGCGGGACGGCACGCGCACGACCGCTCCCGACGTGGTCGCGCGGCGACGCGTCGCGACGCAGCGCGACGAAGGGTACGACGCGGTCCTCGAGCGCGTCGCGACGTTGATCGCGGACGTGACGCGCGAGGCAGGTGTCTCCATCCCGTTGCCCATCGGCGTCGGCATGCCCGGCGGCGTCACGATGCGAACGCGCTCCGGCACGCGTGCGCCGTCGAGTCTTCGTCTCGTGAAGAACTCGAACACCCTCTGCCTCAACGGCCGACCGTTCCACGACGATCTCCAGGCCCGCGTCGGCCGAGCGATCGCGTTCGAGAACGACGCGAACTGCTTCGCGCTCGCCGAGGCCGCGTTCGGTGCGGCGCGCGAGGCCCGCGTCGCGTTCGGCGTCATCATGGGGACCGGCGTCGGCGGCGGCATCGCGCTCCGCGACGCGCTCGGCGTGCGCACGTGGGGAGGTGCGCAGGGGATCGCCGGCGAGTGGGGGCACGTCGTGCTCGAGCCTCGCGATGGGGCGCCGTGCTACTGCGGTCGCCGCGGGTGCGTCGAGACCTTCCTCTCCGGCCCGGCGATCGAGCGCGCCTACGCTGCGCGGAGCGGCGTCACGCGCACGCTGCGGGAGCTCGCTTCTGCGCAGCTCGACGATCCGCACGCCCAGGCGACGCTCGACGAGGTCGTCGAGGTCTTCGGCCGCGCCCTCGCGATCGTGATCGACGTGCTCGATCCGGACGTGGTGGTCCTCGGCGGCGGGGTGTCGAACCTCGCCGTCCTCTACGACCGCGGGATCGACGCCGTGCGCCGCTCGATCTTCAACGACGAGCTGCGCACGAAGATCGTGCGAAACGAGCTCGGTGACAGCGCGGGCGTGTTCGGCGCCGCGCTGCTCACCCCCTGATCACGTCGCGCGGCACTGGAGCAGGATG
>JBKJQC010000567.1:0-3026 GCA_046593995.1 Polyangiales bacterium | reverse complement strand
CGTCGGCGGCGCGACCTGCAAGAACGCGTTCCTCCTCTCGGCGACGTTCGGCGCGTACGGCGTCAACATCGGCGGGTCGGTCGCCCCCCCGGCCGACACCGGCACGACGGACACCGGCGGAAGCGACACCGGCGCGGCGACGGACTCGGGGAGAGGAGGAACGCGTTCTTGCAGGTCGCGCCGCCGACGCAGTGGGTCCCGATCTCCGGGATCTTGCCGTCGACCTTCTTGCAGACCTTGCCGTCGGTCTTGGTCGCGTCGTTCACCAGGATCGCGCAGAGCGACTGGCAGCCGGCCGACTTCACGGGGACCTTGTCGGCTTCTTCGGCGGTGATCTTCGCGATGATCGCGCCGCCGGTCGTCCAACCCTCGGAGTCACCGTCGCACCAGAAGTCTTTCGAGTAGGCGCCGACGCACGAGCCCTTGATGGTGGCGTTCTTGATCTGCGCTTCACGCAGCGGAAGGATGATCGGGAGGCCGCTGGTGTCGAAGATCGGCACGTTGATCAGCTCGATCTTCGGCGTGGTCAGCGAGCCGTCGGCGCCCACCGTGTAGTCCGACACGACGGGGCGGAGGCTGATCGGCTCGGTCGGGCCCTTGAAGCCGGGGCAGATCGCGTCGAGCGCAGCCGCGTTCACGCTCTCGTCGAGGAACGCGAAGTTCTTCCCGTCGCCACCGGTCGACGCTCTCGAGCCGCCGGTCTTGATGGTCTTCTTGGTCTCGTCGACCTGGGCGAGCCAGGTGAACGACTCGGTGCCGGCGTTCGCGCACTTCGCGCGGACGTTCGGGTCGACGGCGATGCCCGTGAGCGAGAGGAGCGCGTCGGGCGCCCAGAGCCGGATGCGGCCGAGGCGGAAGCTCTTCGTCGAAGTCGTCTGCTCGACCGCGTACATGCACTCGTTCGAGGGACAGCTCGCGACCTTGTCCTGCGAGGTGCACTTCGGCGCGTCGGGCGCGCACTTCACCGGCGGGTTCTCGAGGTCGTCCTCGCCGCTCGCGAGCTTCGGCATGTCGCAGAGACCGCCGGTGCCTGCCTCGTTGGCCGGCTTGACCGGGGTTGACGGGTCGCTGCTGCAACCCGCGTACGACACCACGCCCACCGTGCTCGTGAACGCGAGCGCGAGCACCATCGAAAGACGGCTCTTCATCGACATGACCTCCAGGGAACTCGAACGAAGCTGAACGAAGTAGCGGGACGTTAGCACGTCTCGCCCACATCGTTCCAAAGGTCGCGCGATGACGCGGTCCGTCAGTCGCTCGCGCCGAGGGTCGATGGGTCGAGATCAGCGAAGCATGGAGAGCGCTTCGAGCTCGTGCTCGACCTGGACGAGCGCCTTGAACGCGCCGAGCCGCTCGCGGACCTCGTTGCCGGTCAACGTGAGGAGGCGGCTCGGGCCGACGGCCTCGACGCAGAAGGAGGCGAGGGCGCTGCCCGCGACGATCGCGCGACGGAACGCGGACTTGTCGATCGCGCCGCCCTTCTCGTCGACGTGGGCGAGATAGCCGAGGAACCCGCCGGCGAAGGTGTCGCCCGCGCCCGTCGGATCGTAGACGTCCTCGAGGGGGTAGGCCGGCGAGAAGAACGTGCCGCTGTCGTCGAACAGGAGGGCGCCGAACTCGCCGCGCTTCACCACGAGGTACTTCGGGCCCATCTTGCGGATGGCGTGCGCCGCGCGCGAGACGTTGTGGTGGTCGCCGAGCTGGCGCGCCTCTTCGTCGTTGATGACGAGCACGTCGATCTTCGTGAGGAGCTTCTTCAGCGTGGCGAGCTCGCCCGTGATCCAGAAGTTCATCGTGTCGGCGACGACGAGCTTCGGGTTGTCGACCTGCTCGAGCACCTCGATCTGCAACGAGGGATGGATGTTCCCGAGGAGGACGAACGGCGCCTTGCGCGCAGCGGCCGGGATCTTCGGTCGGAAGTCCGCGAAGACGTTGAGCTGTGTGTCGAGCGTGGTGCGGCTCGAGAGGGTCGCGTCGTAGCGACCGGCCCAGCGGAACGACTTCCCCTTGGTGCGCTCGACGCCGTCGACGTTGACGCCGTGGCTCGAGAGCTGCTCGAGGTTGGTCTGCGGGAAGTCCTCACCGATGACCGCGACGAGATCGACCGTGGTGAACAGCGACGCCGCGAGGCTCGCGTAGGAGGCCGAGCCGCCCCACACGTCCTTGTGCGTGCCGGTCGGGAGCTCGAGGTCGTCGAAAGCCACGGAACCGACGGTGAGAAGACGCGCCATGTTGGCGTTGTGCTCCCAAACCATTTCGCGGGCGTCAACGCGATGCGGTACTGCGGTCTACGGTTTACGGCTCGCGGCCGGCGGCACGAGACGAGAGGCCGAGGGCTGCAGGTCGCCCCAGCGGGCGAAGGCATCTTTGGGAATCGGATCCCCACCGCGGAGGAACGTCTCGAGGTGCGGCAGCGAATCGAGGCCCCGGAACAGCTCGCCCTCGACGATGATGGTGGGGACGCCCCAAGCGCCGGCGGCGACGGCCCGCTCGGTATTCTCGCGGAGTCTGGCCTTGTTCTCGTCGGACTGCGCCGCGGCGACGATGTCCTCCGCGAGGCCGACCTCACGGGCGACCTCGAGGACGACGTCCGCCTGATCGACCCGCCTCCTCTCCGACCACGTCGCGCGGTAGAGGGCATCGATCAGCGCCTTGCGCGCGGAGGGCTCGAGCGGGAGCGCCGACACGCGCAGCGGCAGCAGCGGATTGAACGGGTGCGTGGCCGGCGCCGCGATCGGTACGCCGAGCCGATGCGCGTTGCGGTAGGCGTCCTTGAACACGTACTCGCGCTTGCCCGGGATCCCTCAGGGACCAAGCAACTCGTCGCAGGCTCGTGTCGACTTGGTAGCATGCCTCGGACGATGACCGCGAACCTCCAGAAGCTTGCGCGCCGGTCGTGGTGCGCACTGCTCTCTTGTCTCGGATTGCTCGGCATCCCAGCGTGCGGCAACGAGACGATCCGGCGGCCTGCTCCGATAGCGGCCGATCAGTACTGCGAGCGTCAGGCCGTCGAGGTCTGCAACTTC
>JBKJQC010000390.1:0-10732 GCA_046593995.1 Polyangiales bacterium | reverse complement strand
GTGTTCGAGGTCGAGCTCGAGGGCGGCTCGATCCACCGCGTCTCGCGGACCGGCGCGGACGGCTCGTTCGCGCGCGGGAGCGGCGTGGTCGCGTCGCTGCTCGGTGTGATCGGCGGTCGGTTCCTCGTCCGCGCCATCCCCGCGCGGACGGCGCGCGACGCGTCCCTGGTCGAGGACGAGCTCCAGGCGCAGCTCGCGCCCGTGCTGCGGACCCTGCGCGCGGCGTGCGATGCGGTCAGCGGTGTGCAGACCATCGAGATCGGAGCCGTCGCCTTCGACACGACCTTGCTCGCGTCCTACCTCCCAGCGACGCCGACCCTCGTGCGGCGCATCCTCGAGCGCATCGCCGACGGGAGCTCGCCCCGCTCGATGATCCTCGGCGGGGACGTCGCGCCTGCGCTCCTCGAGGACGTGCTCGTCGACGCAGCGTCGCGTGGTCTCGTGGTGAAGGTCACGGGCGCCAAGGGGGACGACCTCCTCGCCGCCGCTGCGTCGCGCCTCGAGGGGCCCGCGCCCGAGCGCGAGAAATCGAAAAACCCGCAAGCCGTCGAATTCCAGAGCTCGGAGACCCCGATCGAGTTCTCGCTCGAGTCCCTCGTGCCGCCACCACCCGCTGCGCCGCGCGTGGCGAAGCCGACGGAGCTCGAGACGGCCGAGACCATGCCCGGGTCGCTCGCGGATGCGGTGCTCCAGATCTCGAGCGCCGGCGAAATGGCGGCGCGGAAGCCGCTCATCGACACGCGCGATCTGACCCCACGGCGGGCGTCGCGGAGCGATCCGCCGGAGCGGATCTCGCGACCGCGGAGCAAGACCGACCCGTCCGGCGGCCCGGTGAGCGGCCCGGTGAGTGAGAGGCGCGCGCCGGCGTCGCAGACGCTCGCGGGCATCGGCGAGGGCGCGAACCGGACGCCGTCGAATCGTCCCCGCGAGAACGCGCCGGAGAAGCCGAAGAGCAAGCCGGACTCGGGCGAGGACCCCGACTGAGCCGCGTGCCCGGCCGCGCATCGGGACACGTGGTAGTTCGTGGCGACGCGATGAGGACGGTCTCGCACGTACTGCTCTGCGCGGTCCTCACGACGGCGTGCCGCTCGCAGCGTGCGCCCGGCGACGCGGGAGCGGGCGCGGACTCCGCGCAGAGCGCCCTTCCCCCGCCGGTCGCGCCGACCCCCCTCCCCGATCTCGCCGTCGACCTGCTCGCGCCCTCGCCACGCTGTCGGATCGAGCACCGCGGCGCCTTCGTCGACCTCGGGACGCCCGAGGCCGCATGGGCTGCGCCCGGGCACCCCGATCTACAGGATCTCCCCTCTTTCGAGCGCGACGGAGCGACCTGGGGCCGCGTGCTCGATCGATCGCAGACGTTCACGGTCGCCATCGATCAGACCGGCGCTGCGCTCGTCTCGCTGCGTGGGCGCGCGCGCTCCTCGAAGAAGGTGACGATCAGCATCGACGGAAAGCTCGTCGGAACGATCGCCCTCTCCACGACGGAGGACCGCGTCGTCACGACCTCGAACACGTCGCTCTCTCTCGTGCCCGGGCTTCACGTCGTCACCTTGCGTTGGATCGGCGGGAAGAAGGACGAGCCGCTCGCGGAGCTCGACTGGCTGCGCGTCGGCGTCGTCGACGACGAGACCGGCGCCTACGCTGCGCCGACGCGGCGCGACGCAGTGACGCAGGTCGTGATCGGCGGAGCGCCGCGCCGCGCGTACACGTTGATGGCGCCCGCGGTCGTGCGCTGCGTCGTGCACGTTCCCCCCGGAGCACGCCTGCTCGCGGACGTCGGCTCCGTGTCCGAGGGAACGAGCGGGGAGGTCGAGATCCGCGAGCGCTCGACCGGCAGCGAGCCGCCGACGGTGCTCGCGAAGCAGCTCGCGAGCGCGACGGCGTGGAGCGGGATCGCCGTCCCGCTCGGCGTCGGTGGGCCGAACGGCGCGATCGCGATCATCGAGCTCGCGGTCACCAAGGGGCCGAAGCAAGGACGCGTCGCGATCGCCGAACCGCGGATCGTGCGCGCCGCGCCGCCAGCGCCACACCCGGCCGCGCCGAAGCCCGAGTCGATCATCGTGATCGTCCTCGCCGGAGCGACGCCGGCGCATCTCGCGTTGCCGTCGCTCGCGAAGCTCGCGCGCGAGGGCGCCTCCTTCCGCGGCCACCGCGCGCCGTCGCACCTCGCGGCAGCATCCGTCGCTTCGCTCGCGACCGGTCTGCCGGTTCCGGTGCACGCGCTCGAGGACTCGGGCGCGCGTCTCTCGCCGCGCATCGCTCTCCTGCCGAGGTCGTTCGGCGCGTTCGGCGTGCAGAGCGCGATGTTCACCGAGGTCCCGACGACCGGTCCCGCGTTCGGCTTCGCGCACGATTGGACGAGCTACGCGGCGCGGTCGCCGCTCGACGGTCCGCCGGTCGCGCTCGACGAGATCGGGAAGTGGCTCGGCACCCAGACCGGCAAGAAGACCTTCATCCTCGCGCACGCGCGCGGCGCGCACCCGCCCTACGACGTCACCGGCGAGACGCTCAAAGCCCTCCCGCCGGAGGGGTACACGGGGTCGATCGATCCGCGCCACGTCGTCCCCGTGCTCGCGAAGGTGCGCAAGGGACTGTTGAAGTTCTCCGAGGGCGATCGCACGCGCCTCCTCGCGCTCGAAGCCGCTGCGCTCGCGAAGCAGGACGAGAAGCTCGACGCGCTGATCGAGTCGTTGCGCGCGAGCGGGGCGCTCGACAAGACGATGATCGTGGTGACCGGCGACACGCCCTTCCCCATCCCGTCCGCCACATTCGACGCCAAGGCCGCGGCGTCCGCGAGCGCGTCCGCGCTCCCCATGTCGCCGCCGTCGCCCGAGAAACCCGACAAGCCCGACAAGCCCGAGGATCCGCTCGGCATCCCGCTCATCGTGCGCTTCGCCGGCGGATACGCCGCCGGCCGCGTGATCTCTGCCGTGACCGATCCGACCGACGTGGCGACGACGATCGTGATCGCGTGGGGTGGTGCGGTGGAGGGGCTCGCCGGGCGCGATCTCGCGTTCCTCGCGTTCGAGGACGACCTCGCGCGCGACACCCCGCGCCTCTCGGACGACGGGCACGGCTACCAGCTCGCCTGGAGTGATCTCCGTCTCGTCGGCGCGTGGGGGAAGGTCCCACGCCTCGAGCTCCGCGGCACCGCCGATGACATCCGCGCGAAGAGGCCGCACGAGTACCTCGCCGCGTGGGGTCTCGCCGCAGAGGCGCGCGCGCTCTGGCTCGCCGCCCGCGCGAAAGGTCCCGGGCGCGAGCCGGCGACGATCGACCCACAGACCCAGGCCGCTCTCGATTCGTGGGAGCGCTCGCGCTAAGGAACGAGGACGATGGCGGTCTACGAGTCCATGCTCGAGCTGGTCGGCGACACGCCGCTCGTCCGCCTCGCGCGCTTCGACCGCGACACGCCGGACGACCACCCCGAGAAGAACCGGGCCACGATCTGGGGCAAATGCGAGCAGCTCGAGCCGGCCGGGTCGGTGAAGGATCGCATCGCGCTCGCGATGATCGAGCGCGCGGAGGCGACCGGAGCGCTGAAGCCGGGCGGCACGGTCATCGAGCCGACGAGCGGCAACACCGGCATCGCGCTCGCGATGGTCTGTTCGGTGAAGAAGTATCGCTGCATCCTGACGCTGCCGGCATCGATGTCGCTCGAGCGTCGTCAGCTGCTCGAGGCGTTCGGCGCCGAGGTCGTGCTCACCGAGCCGGAGCGTCAGATGGAGGGCGCGATCGCCAAGGCGGAGGAGCTCGCCGCGACGATCCCCGGCGCCGTCGTGCCGCGGCAGTTCGACAACCCCGCGAACCCGGCCGTGCACATGGCGACGACGGCGCGCGAGCTCCTGGAGACGCTGACGTCCGCCGGAATCGAGCGCGCGGATGCGTTCGTGGCGACGGTCGGCACAGGCGGCACGATCACCGGTGTGGCCCGCGAGCTCCGCGGACGGCTCGGTCGCGTGGTCGCGGTCGAGCCGGAGCGCTGCGCCACGCTCTCGCGCGGCGAGCGCGGACCGACGAAGATCCAGGGCCTCGCGGCGGGCTTCGTGCCGACGATCTTCGATCGCACGGTCGTCGACGAGATCGCGACCGTCGACGACGACGACGCGTGGCGCACGACGCGCGCGCTCGCCCGTCGCGAAGGTCTGCTGGTCGGCATTTCGAGCGGCGCTGCGGTCTTCGCCGCAGCGCGCATCGCCCGCGATCTCGGCCCCGGAAAGCACGTGATCACCGTGCTGTGTGACACGGGCGAGCGATACTTCTCGCTCGGCGAGCACTTCGCGCACTGTCCCGAGAAAGAGGTCTGGGTATGGTGACGCGCGCGGATCGAACGGTCGCAATCGTCGGTGTCGGCGGACTGGGTGCGCCGGCGGCCCTCGCGCTCGCACACGCAGGCGTCGGCAAGCTCGTGCTCGTCGACGACGACGTCGTGGAGCGCTCGAACCTGCACCGGCAGATCCTCTACCGTGACGCAGACGTCGGACGTCCGAAGCTCGAGGCCGCGGCCGACGCGCTGCGGACTGCGCGCGCCGATCTGCAGGTCGAGCTCCGCACTGGGCGGCTGACTCCATCGACGACCTCGATCGTCGACGGCGCCGACGTCATCCTCGAGTGCAGCGACAACTACGCGACGAAGTTCCTCGCCGCGGACGTGGCGCGGCGCACGAAGCGACCGATCGTCCACGGCGCCGCGATCCGTTGGGTCGGGACCGTCCTCGTCGTCTCGCCCGAAGGGGGCCCGTGCTACCGCTGCCTCTTCGAGGAGGTCCCCGAAGGCGCGCAGGCCGGCTGCGACGTCGCGGGCGTCGTCGGGCCCGTGTGCGGCGTCATCGGCGCGCTCCAGGCCCATTTCGCGCTGCAGATCCTCGACGCGCCCACGATCGCCGAGAGCGCTGCGTTCGGGACGCTCGCCACGCTCGACGGACAGCACGACGAGCTGAGGGTGCGGAAGGTCGCCGGGCGTAACCAATGCGCCCTCTGCGGCGTCCCTCCATCTGACGCGGCGTGCCCCCCGCCCGTCCCGTAGATCGACGCGACCCGAGCGGCGCGCTATCAGGGCGCTATCTCGGGCGACTCGAGCGACGAGAAGGTTACGTAGGAGAAATCATGGCCGTCACCGTTCGCATCCCCACTCCACTTCGATCGCTCACCGGCGGTGCCGAAGAGGTCAACGTCGAAGACGTCGCCACCGTGTCCGACGCGATCGATCGCCTCGAAGCGAGCCACGCGGGGATCCGCGACCGCCTCCTCGACGAGAAGGGCGTCCGCAAGTTCATCAACATCTACGTCGGCGAGGAGGACATCCGCTTCCTCGAAGGCCTGCGCACGAAGCTCAAGGACGGCGAGCAGATCTCGATCGTGCCCGCCATCGCCGGCGGCTGATCATGGCCGACCCCCCCGCCTCCGATCGTACGCTGCGCCAGCGCCTCGTCCCCGAGATCGGCGACGAGGGGCAGGAGCGCATCGACCTCGCGACGGCGCTCGTCATGGCGACGGGGCTCGCCGGGATCGTCGAGGCGCGCTACCTCGCCGGGGCGAACTTCGGTCTGGTGCGCACGTCCACGCACGCGGCCACGCGCGCCGCGCGGGACACGAACCCGACCGTGGCGCTCGCGACGGACAGCGATCCGGTCGAGTACCCGGACCAATCGCTCGCCAGCACGCTCGCCGAGGTGATCATCGATCCTTCGGCCCTCGCCGTCGCGAGCGGCGCCGCGCGCGCGCTCCGTCAGATCCGCGTCGCGGCGCGCATCGACGTCGTGCCGATCTTCCTCAAGGAAAAACCCCCGTCGTGAGTCGGCCGCTCGTTCGAGCGCGCATGCTCGACCGTATCCTCGAGGCCGTCGGCAACACGCCGCTCGTGCGCCTCGGTCGCCTCTCGGAGCTCGCCAGCGCGACCGACGTGAAGGTCTACGCGAAGCTCGAGTTCGCGAACCCCGGGGGCAGCGTCAAGGATCGCGCGGCGCGGCAGATGATCCTCGACGCGATCGCCGACGGGCGCTTCTCGCGCGAGAAGATCCTCGTCGACTCGACCTCGGGCAACACCGGCGTCGCGTACGCGATGATCGGCGCCGCGCTCGGCCTCAAGATCGAGCTCGTCATGCCGCGCAACGTGACCGAGCCGCGCAAGCGCGTGGCGCGCGCGTTCGGCGCGAAGCTCACGTTCAGCGATCCGATGGAGGGGAGCGACGGCGCGATCATGATGGTGCGGAAGATGGTCGAGGCCGAGCCCGACAAGTACTTCTACCCGGACCAGTACTCGAACCCCTCGAACCCGCTCGCGCACTATCTCGGCACCGGACAGGAGATCCTGGACGATCTCGGTCGCGAGGTGACTCACTTCGTCGCGGGGCTCGGGACGAGCGGCACCATGATGGGGACCACGCGACGGCTGCACGAGGCCGCCATCTCGTTCGGCAGAGAGATCCATTGCGTGGCCGTCGAGCCGGACGAGGCGATGCACGGCCTCGAAGGGCTCAAGCACATGGCCTCCTCGATGGTGCCGGCCATCTACGACCCGCACGTCCCCGACGAGATCATGCCGTGCAACACGGAGGCCGGATGGGACATGAGCGATCGCCTCGCGCGCGAGGAAGGCCTCCACGTCGGGCACTCCTCGGGGGCGAACGTGTGGGCCGCGGTGCAGCTCGCGAAGCGGCACCTCGCCGCGGGGAAGCCGGCGACGATCGTGGCCATCGTGTGCGACCGCGGAGACCGCTACTTCGCGCCGATGAAGTGGGAGAAGAGCTACGTCTGGTAGTCAGGAGCGCGCGATGGATCTCGTGAAGAACCCGTGGGCTAGAGACGGCGTGCGCGTACCCCGCGCCGTGCTCGATGAGATCGAAGCTGCCGCGCGCGAGGCCTACGCGGGCGGCGTCGAGAAGGACGGCGCCCCCGAGGGCGAAGAGGCCTGCGGGATCATCGCGGGTCCCGCCGGCGATCTCGTCGCCGACACCCACGAGCGCATCGCGAACCTCGCGAACAAGTACCACGCGATGGATCCCGACGAGTACCCGCGCACCGGCCGCACGTACTTCTTGATCGATCCGCTGAAGTTCTCGAAGAAGGTCCGCGAGGCGGAGGGCACCGGCCGGCCGATCAAGGTCCTCTGGCACTCGCACCTCGACTGCGGCGCGTACTTCAGCGAGACCGACTCGCAGACCGCGCTCGCGGGTGGCGACGAGCCGTCCTACGAGCTCGCGTTCCTCGTCGTCAGCGTCCGCGGGGACGGACGCGGTGGGAGCGCACGGGTCGACGACCGGAAGCTGTTCGTCTGGAGTCCGAAGGAGCGGAAATTCGTGGAGGCGCCGCTCAAAGTCGTCTGATGGCAACGATGTGCTATAGGGTGCGCGCGATGCGCAGTCGGAAGTTTCTCGGGCTCGTGATCTCCGTCGTTGGTTTCGGGTGCGCACAGGCCGCGGAGCAGCTCCCTGCCGCCGCGACCGACTCCGGTACCGCCGCGGACACGAGCACCGCGGACACCGCGACCACGACGCCGACCGACACGGGCTCGTTCCCTACGTTCGACGACGGCACGAAGGACTCGGGAACCGCGACCGAGACGTCGACCGGCGGCCCGTGCGGGCTCGTGATCAACGAGCTGCAGACGGGAACGCCTTCGAGCGGCGCCGAAGACTACGTCGAGATCCACAACACCTGCACGACCGAGAGTCCCTCGCTCACCGGCTGGACGATCGGCTACCGCGGCGGCACCGCGACCACGGACTCGCTGCTGTACGCGTTCGCCCCGAGCTCGACCATCGCTGCCGGGGGCTACTTCACGGTTGGCAGCACCCTGGTAGCCCAGGCGGACGACGTCATGGCGTCTGGGCTCGGGAAGGATGGCGCTCTCGTCGTGTTGCGGGACGGGAACGACACTGCGATCGACGCCGTCGGCTACGGCAACACGACCTCGAAGCTCGTCGAGGGGACGAAGGCGCCGGCCCCCGGAGACACCGGCAAGAGCCTCGCGCGCATGCCGAACGGGGTCGACTCCGACAACAACGCGTCGGACTTCCGAACCACGTCCCCGACCCCCGGCGCTGCGAACTGAGCTGCCGTGCGCGCCGCGTCGCTCTTCGTCTTGGCGTGCGTCGTCGGGTGCGCCAGAGCCACCGAGCCGGCGGCGATCCCTGAGGATCCCGTCGATGATGCGACCGTCGACGAGGTGCTCGCCGAGACCGGCGGCGACGTCTCCGACGACACGCCCGAGGAGGGCGCGCGCGACGGCGACACGGCGACGACGGGTGACGCGCTCGCGGACTCGGCGAAGCCCGACACGGCTCGGAGCGACGCGGCCGACGCGACCATCGCGGACGGGCCGAGCGACAGCGCCGCGACGGACACCGCGGGCGGCGACAGCGTGACGCCGAAGGACGCCGCACTCGGCGACGCGGGGCCGTGTCATCTGGTGATCAACGAGCTGCAGGTCGGGACGTCGCTCAGCGGCACGAACGAGTTCGTCGAGATCTACAATCCCTGCGCGGCAGGGAACGCCGTGCTCGCCGGGTTCAAGATCGTCTATCGCGGCGGCAACGTCACCGTCGACACCACGATGTACACCTTCGGTGCGAGCGCGATTCTCGTGCCCGGCAACTTCTTCGTGGTGAGCGGCGACAACTTCCCGGGGCCGCGTGACGCGGTCTTCGCGGGCAGCGCGGGCCTCTCTCCGACCGGGGGGGTCGTGGCGCTGCGCAACGACCTCGGAGACGTCATCGACGCCGTCGGGTACGGAACGACGACCAGCGTGCTCACCGAGGGCACTGCCGCGATGTCTCCCGGTGAGTCGAACCCGGCGACCAGCATCGCGCGCACACCGAACGGGCGGGACACGAACGACAACTCCTTGGACTTCACGAGAGTCACGTCGCCTACACCTAAGGCCGCGAACAACTGAGCGTGCTAGGTTCGCGGCGATGCGTCGTTCCCTTGCTCTTTCCCTGGTCGTTCTGAGTTTCGTGTCCGCGGGCTGTGCAAACGCAGAAGACCCCACGGTTCCCGTGGAGGAGGTCGAGGACACGGACGTCGTCGCGGACTCGGTCGCGGCGGACACCACCGTCCCCGCGGACACCGGCGAAGACGATACCGCCGTCGACGACACGGGCACCGCCGACACGCGCGTGACGGACACCGGTAGGGCGGACACGCGCGACGCGGGCTCCGACGCGCGCGACGCGAGCGTCACGGACTCGGCGCGCACGGACTCGGCGCGCACGGACATGGGGTCCGACGACACAGGGTCGGACGCGAGCGACGACGCCTCGAGCGATGCGGCCACCGATGGCTCGAGCGATGCGGCCACGGACGACAGCGCCGATGCCGGCGTCGTGTGCGGCGTCGTGGTCAACGAGCTGCAGACCGGTGACTCGTCCAACGGTCGCGAGTGGGTCGAGCTCTACAATCCGTGCCCGACGACGATCGCGGTCGGAAACTTCTCGGTGGTCTATCGCGGGAACGCCGGCACCACGGACGTCTTGCTGCACAAGTTCGCCGCCGCGGCGACGCTCACGGCGGGGCAGTACTTCGTGATCGCGAACTCCAAGTTCGCCGGCGCGAAGGACGTCACGTTCGTGAACCCGAACCAGCTCGCCGAAACGGGCGGCGCGCTGGCGATCCGCAATGCGACCGGCGGCCGCGTCGACAGCGTGGGCTGGGGCAACGCGAGCACAGTGACCACCTTCGTCGAGGGGATGGTCGCCCCGGCGCCGACCGACGTCTTCCCCGCCAAGAGCCTCGCGCGCAAGGTCGATGGCATCGATACGAACCACAACGCGAACGACTTCGCCGTGACCGCGACGCCGACGCCCAAGGCGGCGAATGTGATTACGCCCTGACTCGGCCGTTCGTGAACGCTGCGTAACCTCAGGCAGCGCGGCCGTGGACGCGATGCGGCAATCGCGCAGCGCACGCGCCTTGCAGAACGACATCGCATCATGAATCCACAACGAGATCGCCACGCTCGGATCAAGGAGTACCTCGAGCGTACGGTGGACAACGTCCTTCGTGCCGTCCAGCTCGACGATCGTGGATCTCACAGCACGAGGGCGGCCTGCGCGCAGGCGGAGATCGCCCTCGCGAGTCTGCGCGACGAGATGGCGTGTCTCGAGCGCGATGCCCGCGTCGTCGCCGAGACACGCACGAGCTACGAAGATCGCGTCTCGCTCCACTGAGCCACGCGTGCGCGCTTGCGCCACCTCGTCGGCGCGTGCGATCGTCGTGGCGTGATCCACCGCAGCTCCCTCGTCGCCGCGCTCCTCGTCGTCTCCGCCTCGGTCTTCGCCTGCAGCAGCGAAGCGAAGCTCGGTGAAGCGTGCGAAGAGCCCGGCAAGACCGAGGACGAGTGCGAGCCCGGCGGCATCTGCGGCAAGGATTCGAACGACGCGCTCGTCTGCCTGAAGGTGTGCGCGGCCGACACCGACTGCTCTCCGGATCGGGCGTGCAACGGCGTCCCTGCGACGAACGTGAAGGGGTGCCGCCTCAAGACGACGACGAAGTGACCTGCGCCACGAGCTGGCCGCAGGCCGCGCCGACGTCTCCGCCGCCTGAGTAGCGACGAACCACCGGCACGCCGATCGCGGCGAGCCGTCGGTAGAAGCGGTCGTACTCGTCCTCCGTGGCGCGCACGAAGCGATCGTCGCCGATCGAGTTGTAGGGGACGAGTGAGATCCGGGGCGAGACGCCGGTGCGCTCCTTGAAGTCGCGTACCAGCGCGGCGAGCGCGTCGGCGTCTTCG